>CAZOUC010000438.1:0-2691 GCA_964582825.1 uncultured Enterobacteriaceae bacterium
GGCCTGGGCCTGGATCGGCCCGATCATCGCCGCCTGGGAGGCCGGCGGCCAGACGCCGCTGCCCTACGAGGCCGGCAGCTGGGGGCCGCGGGAGGCGGACTTCATGCTGGCGCGGGACGGCCACTCCTGGGCGCCGCCATTCGGAACGGAGGAGCTCGCCCGACGATGAATCCAGCCGTCGAACACGTCACCCGGCGTATCGCCGAGCGCAGTGCCGCGCGCCGCGCCGCGTACCTGGCACGCCTGGAGCGCAACGCCGATCGCGGTCGCCAGCGCGGACACCTGTCCTGCGGCAACCTCGCCCACGTCGCCGCGGCCTGCCCGGAAGCCGAGAAACGCCTGCTGGTCGGCGATGACGCCGCCAACGTCGGCATCGTCACCGCCTACAACGACATGCTGTCGGCGCACGCGCCGTACCGGGACGTTCCCGAACTGCTCAAGGCCGCCCTGCTGGAGCGGGGCGTGACCGGCCAGGTCGCCGGCGGCGTGCCGGCCATGTGCGACGGCGTCACGCAGGGCCAGGCCGGCATGGAGCTGTCGCTGTTCAGCCGCGACGTCATCGCCATGGGGACCGCCGTCGCCCTGTCGCACGACGCCTTCGATGGCGCCCTGCTGCTCGGCATCTGCGACAAGATCGTGCCGGGTCTGCTGATCGGGGCGCTGCGCTTCGGCCACCTGCCGATGCTGCTGGTGCCGTCCGGCCCGATGCCCAGCGGCCTGCCCAACAAGGAAAAGGCCGCGGTGCGCCAGGCCTTCGCCGACGGCAAGGCCGATCGCGACGCGCTGCTGGCCGCGGAAATGGCCTCCTACCACTCGCCCGGCACCTGCACGTTTTACGGCACCGCCAACAGCAACCAGATGCTGATGGAAATGATGGGCCTGCACCTGCCCGGCGCGTCCTTCGTCAATCCGGGCACGCCCTTGCGCGACGCGCTGCACCGCGCCGCCGCCGGGCGCATCGCCGAGCTCAGTGCCGGTCGCGATCGTCGCTTCGCGCTCGGCCGCGTCGTCAACGAGGCGACCGTCGTCAATGCCGTCGTCGGTCTGCTGGCGACCGGCGGCTCGACCAATCACCTGATGCACCTGCCGGCGATCGCCGCTGCCGCGGGCCTCGAGCTGACCTGGGACGACTTCGCCGACCTGTCGCGGGTCGTGCCCCTGGTCACGCGCATCTATCCGAACGGCAGCGCCGACATCAATCACTTCCAGCAGGCCGGCGGCATGGCCTACCTGATCGGCACGCTGCTCGACGCGGGCCTGCTGCACGGTGAGGTGCTGACCATGCAGGGCGGTACGCTGGCCGACTATCGCCAGGCACCGCACCTCGATGACGGTGGCCTGACCTGGACCGACGGTCCCGGCGCGTCGGCAGACCTCAGCGTGCTGCGCCCCGCGGGCGATCCGTTCGCCGCCGACGGCGGCCTGCGGGTGCTGCAGGGCAACCTCGGCCTGTCGGTGATCAAGGTGTCGGCCGTCGCCGAACAGCACCGGATCGTCGAGGCGCCGGCGCGCGTGTTCAGCGAGCAGCACGAGCTCAAGGAGGCCTTCGAGGCCGGCGAGCTCGACCGGGACCTGGTCGCCGTGGTGCGCTTCCAGGGCCCGCGCGCCAACGGCATGCCGGAGCTGCACAAGCTGACGCCGTACCTGGGCGTACTGCAGGATCGCGGCCACCGGGTCGCGCTGGTGACCGACGGACGCATGTCAGGCGCCTCCGGCAAGGTGCCCGCGGCGATTCACCTGTCGCCGGAAGCCGTCGACGGTGGCCCGATCGCGCGCGTGCGCGACGGCGACGTGCTGCGGCTCGATGCGCAGGCCGGGGTGCTCGACGTCAGGGTGCCGGCCGACGAACTCGCCGCGCGTGAGCCGGCGGTCCTGCCCGAGCGTCCGGACGACTGCGGGCGCGACCTGTTCGCCACGTTCCGCGCCCAGGTCGGCACGGCGCCGGAAGGCGCCAGCGTGTTCCGCTTCGACACGACGGTGGCCCCGTGAAACGCCTGCGCAGCCTGCTGCCGGACGGCAGCGTCGTACCGGTGCTGGTGTTGCGCGACGTCGACGAGGCGCTGGCGGTCGCGGAGATACTCGCCACCGCCGGTCTGCCGCTGGAAATCACCCTGCGCACGCCCGCCGCGCTCGACGCCATTCGCGCCATTCGCGAAGGCTTTCCGGATGCGGTCGTCGGGGCGGGCACGGTTTTGAGCGCCGCGCAGGCCGAGGCCGCGATCGAGGCCGGTGCCGATTTCGGTGTCAGTCCCGGCCTCACCCCGGACCTCGCCGAGGCGATCCGCGGCCTGCACTGGCCCTTCCTGCCCGGCATCGCCACCGTGTCCGAGGCCATGGCCGCCGCGGCGGCGGGATTCGAGGCGGTGAAGTTCTTCCCGGCCGAGGCCAGCGGTGGTCTGGCGTTCGTGACAGCGCTCGGCTCGGTCCTGCCGGACCTGCGCCTCTGCCCGACCGGCGGCATCGGTCCGGAATCGGCCGGCGATTACCTGGCCTTGCCGAACGTGTTCGCCGTCGGCGGCAGCTGGCTGCTCAAGCGCCACGGCGACGGCGGCGTCGACCTCGACGCGACCCGTGCCGCGGCGGTGGCCTGTTCGCAACGGCTTTCGGGCTGAGCTTGCGCGGCGCTCAGGCGCCGCAGGACTCGCGTACGATCAACTGCGGCCGGATCAGCCGCGACTCGGTCTCCACCCC
>CAZOUC010000439.1:0-2668 GCA_964582825.1 uncultured Enterobacteriaceae bacterium
CGCTGATCATCGAGCGCGCGGACCTGCTCAGCCGCCGCCACCGGCTCACTGCGGCAGGGATCACGCTGTTCTTCTGGGCGGCGCTGCTGTACCTGTGGCAGCCGGTGATCAGCCTGATCGCCTGGTCCATCAACATCCGCCTGTTCTACAACCACATGGTCGTGCTCGGCGGCTACCAGGCCTTCCTGGATCTGCTGGCGTTCTACGCGATCGTGATCCTGGTGCTCGGCGGCGGCCTGATCCTGTGGGCCAAATCCAACGAGTGGCGCTTCCGCGGCAGAAACCGGCGTGGCGCCCGCGGCGACAGCGACGACGCCGGCGACATCGGGCGCTATGCCATCGATCGGGCAACCCTCGCGGAATGGCGCGAGCGCAAGCGCATGAAGATCGCGGTCGGGCAGGATGGGCGCCTCGAGGCGGCGACCGAGACGGAATCTGCGGACGACGCGCCCGGCGCCGGGTAACGCGCCAGGCGCGCGCCGACAGGAAAGGCGATTTCCAGGAGCGTCGACGAACTTGACAGATTGCGCGCTCGGCCTCCCGACGCGTCAGAAAGGGCGATGATTTTTAGTGGATTTTTCCTACGGCGCGAATTTTGCAAGTACCGGGCTGAAGCGCTACGCTGAGCGCGTACGAGCTGAACCGGCAAGGCAACGAGCAAACGTGTATCCGAAAATTCTGACAATCGGCCTGAGCGTCCTGGCCATGACCGCCGCCGGTCTCGCGTCGGCTGCGACGGTGTCGGTGTCCCATGTCGTCAACGGCACGGACAACCTGTACAACACCAGCTGGGGTCACCCCTACGATCAGCAGGACGCGCTCGGCACCCCGGCCACCGCGGTGGGCAGCAACGACGGCGGCGAGGCGATCAACTTCAGCGGCATCGATACCCTGTTCCTGTCGGCGGACGGTTGCGTGACCGACGACGGCGCCAACCGGACCTTCGCCGACGGCTCGCTCTGCGGCGATCTCGTCGATGACAACAGCATCTGGCTCGGCAACGAGTTTCGGGAATTCACGGCCTACGCGCTGATCGGCCTGTGGAGTGTCACCCCGGACGTCATCAGCTATGTCACGGTGGGCGACGATCCGAACAGCACGTCCTGGCTCGACGCCATCTTCGAGGTCGGCAGCTCGGCCGAGATCGCGGTGCCCAACGCTCCGCACTTCGACCAGCTGTACCTGTTCCTCGCGAACAACGACGGGCTGTTCTCCGACAACGCCGGCGCCTACGACGTCACCATTCGCTACCACGTCGCCGAGGTCCCGACGCCCGGCACCGCCGCCCTGTTCGGCCTCGGCCTGGCGCTGCTCGGCCTGAGCCGCCGACTCGCCCGCTGAGGCCCGACCGCCGCGGCCGCCACGGCTGCGGCCACCTCTTCCGCCACGCTTCGATCGAGGCCGCCCGCAGGGACCGGCAGCACTTGGCTGACCAGTCCAAAATCCGACCTGCAATCAGCATTTAGCCGTCTATACTCAAGTACTACCTTAGTTGTAGTTCCCGGCCTGCGCGGGCCAGTTTTCGTACGGAGCGCACACGTGACGGCACAGATTCACCCCCTGCAGGGCCCCCAGCCGCAAGGCGACGGCGTCGAATTCCTCGCCAAGGAGTGCGGCGACCTGGTGCTGCAGTACCTCGAACAGCTCGGCGTCGAGTACCTGTTCGGGATTCCCGGCGGCGCCATCGAGCCGCTGTACAACGCGCTGGCGCGCAGCGAGCGCCGCGGCAGCGTGCGTTCCGTCGTCAGTCGTCACGAGACCGGCGCCGCGCTGATGGCCGAGGGCTACGCGCGCAATTCGGGTCGTCTTGGCGTGTGTTGCTCGACGACCGGCCCTGGCGCGACCAACCTGATCACCGGTGTCGCCTCGGCCTACGAGAACCAGGTGCCGATGCTGGTGATCACGGCGCAGACGGCCCTGTCGAGCTTCGGCCGCAAGGCCCTGCAGGAGAGCAGCGACACCGCGATCAACACGGTCGGCATGTTCCAGCACTGCTGCCACTACAACACCCTGGTCAGCCACCCGGACCAGCTCGAGCACAAGCTGGCCTCGGCAATCATGACCGCCTTCAACAGCCGCGGGCCGGCGCACCTGAGCATTCCGCTGGACCTGCTGGCGGGCCCGGCGCCGAGCCCCAGGCCGCGCTACAACCTCGCTGCCCTGCTCACCCGCCCTCACGTCCGCGACGAGGCGGCGATCGGCGAACTGGTCGAGCTGCTCGAACAGGCGCGCAAACCGGTGTTCGTGCTCGGCAGCGGCTGCACCGACGCGGTCGGCCTGATCCTGCGGGTCGCGATGACCGTGCAGGCGGCCGTGGTGACGACACCGGACGGCAAGGGTCTGATCAATCCCTACCACCCGAACTACCACGGCGTGGTCAGCTTTGCCGGCCATGCCAGTGCGCAGGCTCGGCTCAGCGACCCGGAGGTCGACCTGGTGGTGACGGTCGGCAACATGCTCGGCGAGTGGGGCAGCAACAACTGGGACGGCCAGAGCCTGCTCACCGGCAACCTGGTGCACGTCGAAGCACAGGAAAGCAACCTGACGCGGTCGCCGATGGCGCGCCTGCACGTGCGCGGCAGTATCGATGCGACTTTCGAGTCCGTGATCGAACTGCTCGGCAGGCGCGGCACCCATATCGGCGCCCTGCGCGGTGGCGCGGAGCGCG
>CAZOUC010000440.1:0-2650 GCA_964582825.1 uncultured Enterobacteriaceae bacterium
GTCGATCGCCAGGACGTTGCCGTCGGCAAGGCCGTCGCGGGCGCCGAGGTTGAGCGCCACGATGTCGAGCGGGCCGACCTGGGTCACGCCGCCTTCCACCGCCATGATCACGCCCTCGAGCTGCTGGTCGGGCGCGCTCGGATAGAAGGTGGCGTTGATGCGCTGCTCGATGTAGGGCAGCAGGCGGTCGCTGAGGCGAACCTCCTCGTTGCTGGCGTTGACCACCAGGGTGCCGATGTCGTTCTCGAGATCGACGAGCCGGCCGCGGCCGATGTCCATGGCCTCGAGACCGAGCACCTCACCGGTGAACGGGTCGGCGAAGATGCGGCCGCGCCGGAACACGCCGAACTGGCGTTCGCCGGCCGGGAAGTCGCCGCGTGCGAACAGCTGGTCGCCGGCGCCGACGATGACGTGGCCCTCGCCGCCGCTGACCACGTAGGGCGCGGCCTCGAGCTCGCTCTCGGTGACGATGCGGCTGCGCGACAGGAAGGCATTGATGTCCTCGAGCGGGATCGCCGGGATCGCGTCGCCGATCGGCGTGGACTTCACCTGCGGGCTGAGCTTGACCGTGCGGCCGCGCTCGACCGTCAGGCGCGGCTGCCCGTCGATGTAGACCAGGGAGATGCGGTCACCGGGGTAGATCAGGTGGGGGTTGGCGATCTGGGTATTGACGTGCCAGATCTCCGGCCACAGCCACGGGTCCTTCAGGAAGGTGCTGGCGATGTCCCAGAGCGTGTCGCCCTGGCGCACCACGTAGGAGTCCGGGTACTCGTCGCGCAGCGGCGATCCGTCCTGCGCGCTGAGCGGCAGAACGGTGCAGCAACAGATCAGTAGGGCGGACAGCAGCTTCTTCATCAGACGGTTCCTGAATCGGGGGACTACCCGGCCAGCGGGCGCTCTGTCCGCTTAGTGTAGTCAAAGTGCCTGGATTTCGCTCGGCCCGGCGTTGTCCAATCCTGGCGTGACGGCGTAACTGTGACGCGTACCGCGCTGCGCCGCTCGCCCGTTATAATGAGGGCAGTCAATCCGGCGATTTTCGCCCACGGTTCAAACGGTTAACGATGGCAGTACTGGAAATTCTCGAATACCCGGACCCGCGTCTGCGCACCAAGGCCAAACCGGTGACGGTGGTGGACGACGCGATCCGCCGGCTCGCCGCGGACATGCTCGAAACGATGTACGCGGCCAACGGCATCGGTCTGGCGGCCACGCAGGTCGACGTGCACAAGCAGGTGATCGTCATGGACCTGTCCGAGGAGCGCAACCGGCCGATGGTGTTCATCAACCCGGAGATCACCGTCTTCGACGGCGGCAAGCGCCCTTATGAAGAGGGCTGCCTGTCCGTGCCCGGCTTCCACGAGGAAGTGCAGCGGCCGGAAAACGTGCTGCTCAAGGCCCTCGACCTCGACGGCAATCCGGTCGAGATCCGGCCCGACGGCCTGCTCGCCGTGTGCATCCAGCACGAGATCGACCACCTCAACGGCAAGCTGTTCGTCGACTACCTGTCGGCGCTCAAGCGCCAGCGCATCCGCAGCAAGCTCGAGAAGGAGCACCGCAAGCGCGCCTGACGTCTGCGGAACCCCATGCGCCTGGTCTTCGCCGGTACCCCGGCCTTCGCCGCCCGCAGCCTCGAAGCCCTCGTCGCCGCGGCCGATCTCGATGCCGTCGCGGTCTACACGCAGCCGGACCGGCGCGCCGGCCGCGGCAAGAAGCTGCAGGCCTCGCCGGTCAAGGAGCTGGCCCTGGCGCACGGCCTGCCGGTGGAGCAACCCCCGACTCTGAAAGAACCGAAGGCGCAGGCGACCCTGGCCGGGTACCGGCCGGAACTGCTCGTCGTCGCCGCCTACGGCCTGATCCTGCCGCAGGCGGTGCTCGACCTGCCCGCCGGCGGCTGCATCAACGTGCACGCCTCGCTGCTGCCGCGCTGGCGCGGCGCCGCGCCGGTGGAGCGCGCCATCGAAGCCGGCGACCGCGAGACCGGCATCACCATCATGCAGATGGAGGCCGGGCTCGACACCGGCCCGATGCTGCTGCGCCGCGCCGAGCCGATCCACGACGACGACACCGGTGACCGCCTGCGCGAGCGCCTGGCCGCGCTCGGCGCCGACTGCCTGCTCGAGACCCTGGCCCGATACCGGCGCGGCGAACTGGCGCCCGAGGTCCAGGACGACGCCCAGGCCACCTACGCCCACAAGCTCGAACGCCAGGAGGCACGGCTGGACTGGAACGCCGACGCCGCCCTGCTGGCGCGCCGCGTACGTGCGTTCTCATCGGCGAACGTGTGTTTCACGACCGTCGAGGACCTGCGCCTGAAGGTCTGGCAGGCGACCGCGGAAGCCGCGGACGGGCGCGGCGAACCGGGCGAGATCCTCGCCGCCGCGGCCGACGGCATCCTCGTGCGCTGCGGGCAGGGCGCGCTGCGCCTGACGCGCCTGCAACTCCCGGGCGGCCGCGCGCTGCCGGTACGCGACATACTCAACGGGCGCCAGGCGCAGTTCGCCGTCGGCCGCCGCTTCCACTGTCCATGAAAGCCGGCGTGCGGGCACGCGCCGCGCGGCTGATCGCGCGGCTCGTCGAGCGCCGCGTGTCCCTCGACCTGCTGCTGTCCGAGCAGCGCGAGGGCCTGTCGGTGCGCGACCAGGCCCTGCTG
>CAZOUC010000441.1:0-824 GCA_964582825.1 uncultured Enterobacteriaceae bacterium
TGCCACTGCCGTACAGCGCCAGCAGCCGCGCCAACGGTTCGCCGACCCACAGGCTGATGCCGAGGATCAGCACGATGGCCACCAGGCCACCGCCGAGCCCGTACCAGATGCCGGTGTAGAGAAACGGCCGGCGCACGAAGGCGTCGGTTCCGCCGACCAGTTTGACGACCTGGATCTCCTCCCGCCGGTTTTCGATCTCCAGGCGAATCGTATTGCCGAGCACCAGGACCACGCCGGCGGACAGCAGCACGGCCAGGGCCAGGGCGATGCGGTCACCGACCCGCATCATCTCCTGCAGGCGCTGCAGCCACTCGAGGTCCAGCACCACCCGGTCCACCTCCGGCAGGGTCTCCAGTTCGGCCTGCAGGGCCGCCGTGCTGGTCGACAGGTCGTCGGACGGCCGCGGCCGCAGGACCAGGACCGTCGGCAGGGGATTGCGCTCGATTCCCCCGAGGGCGAGATCCAGGCCGCCGCTGTCGACCAGTTCGGCCAGGGCGGCCTCGGGCGTGATCAGCTCGACGGCTTCCAGATCGGCGCGCGCCTCGAGGTCGATGAGCAGGCGCTCCTGCCGATCCGGCGCAAGGTCGCGCTCGAGGAACACGGACAGCTGGGCACCGCGGTCCCAGTCGCCGGCCAGGCCGTGCAGGTTGTCCAGCAGCAGCTGGAAGCTGCCCGGAAGCGCCAGTGCGATGCCGATCACCAGCCAGGTCATCGCCGTCGAAGCCGGCCGTGCGAGCAGGCGCCGGAGACTCTCCGCGGCCATCAGCCGGTGGTGGTGGAGCCAGCTGCGGAGCACTTCGCGCCGGCGGGTCCTGTGCGCGCTC
>CAZOUC010000441.1:834-2650 GCA_964582825.1 uncultured Enterobacteriaceae bacterium
CCCTTTTTGGAGGGTGAGCGCTCACTGCGATCGTTGTTGCGCGCAGCCGTCATCGTGGCGCCGTTACCACGCGGCCCTCCCGCAGGCTCAGCAAGCGGTGCGGCATGCGGGCGATCAGACCCAGGTCGTGGGTGGCGATCAGCACGGTAGCCCCGACCCGGTGGAACTCCTGGAACAGGCGCATGATCTCCTGCGACAGGCCCGGGTCCAGGTTCCCGGTCGGCTCGTCGGCCAGCAGCAGGGCGGGACGGTTGACGAGGGCGCGGGCGATGCCGACGCGCTGCTGCTCGCCACCCGACAGGCTGATCGGGAACTGGCGCTCCTTCGACAGCAGGCCGACCTTGTCGAGGGCGGCACGCACGCGCCTTCCGAGGTCGCGCTCGGCGTAGCCGGCGATCACCAGTGGCAGGGCCACGTTGTCGAACACCGTGCGATCGAACAGCAGCTGGTGGTTCTGGAACACCACGCCGATGCTGCGCCGCAGGAACGGGATGCCGGCGCGGCCGATGCGTTCGAGATCGACGTCATTGACCATCACCTGGCCCTGACTGGGCCGCTCGATCAGCATGATCAGCTTGAGCAGGGTGCTCTTGCCTGCGCCCGAGTGGCCCGTCAGGAACACGAGCTCGTTGCGGGCGATGTCGAAGCTCACGCGCGACAGGGCCTCGTGGCCGTTGGGATAGCGCTTGCTGACCTTGTCGAAGCGGATCACGCGGCGGGCCGGGACTGGATCAAGGGGCTACTCGCTGCACAGGGCACGCACGAAGTCTTCGGCGTCGAAGGGCCGCAGGTCCTCGATGCCTTCGCCGATGCCGATGAAGCGGATCGGCAGGCCGAGCTCCGCCGATACCGCGAACACGATGCCGCCCTTGGCGGTCCCGTCCAGCTTGGTCAGGGTCAGGCCCGTGACCTGCACCGCGTCGAGGAAGTGGCGGGCCTGGGCGAGGCCGTTCTGGCCGGTGCCGGCATCCATCACCAGCATGACCTCGTGCGGCGCTGCCGGGTCGAGCTTCTTCAGCACCCGCACGATCTTCCGCAGCTCCTCCATGAGGTTGCTCTTCACGTGCAGGCGCCCGGCCGTGTCGGCGATCAGCACGTCGACCCCGCGCGCTCGCGCGGCTTCGAGGCCGTCGTAGATGACCGAAGCCGCGTCAGCGCCGGTGTGCTGCGCGATCACGGGTACCGCGTTGCGCTCGCCCCAGGCCTGCAGCTGCTCGACGGCCGCGGCGCGGAAGGTGTCGCCGGCGGCGAGCATCACGCTCAGGCCCTGGTCCTGGAACCGACGCGCCAGCTTGCCGATCGTCGTGGTCTTGCCGGCGCCGTTGACGCCGACCATCAGGATCACCAGCGGCGGCGCGTCGCTCTGCGCCGGTGGCGCCTGGACGCTGGGCTGGAGGATCGCCAGCAGTTCCTGCTGCAGGGCCTGGTAGAGGGCATCGGCGTCATCGAGATCGCGCCGCTTCACGCGGGCGAGCAGGCCGTCGACGATCTGCTGCGTCGCCTTGACGCCGACATCGGCGGTCAGCAGCCGCGTCTCGAGTTCCTCGAGCACGTCGTCGTCGATGGACTTCTTGCCGAGCAGGAAGTCACCGAGGCCGCTGCTGAAGCCGGCTCGGGTGCGGTCCAGGCCGCGGCGCAGGCGCGAGAAGAATCCCCCGGTCTCGTTCCCGGCGGCCTCCTCGGCGGCTGCCGGCTTGCCCTGGTCTCGTGATCCGAACAGTTTCATCGCATAGCCGTGGCGAGCGGGTACCCGGGATGACAGAAAACGGCGCGATTATACGCCAGCGGCCGCGCCGGCCGGGCTGCTATGCTCGCC
>CAZOUC010000442.1:0-2643 GCA_964582825.1 uncultured Enterobacteriaceae bacterium
CGGCGTGCCGTTGAGCTCGGCCAGGTGCGCGTACAGGGGCAGGCCGCGGCTGACCGCGGCGGCACGGGCGCTGGCCAGGCTGACGGCCAGAATCGCGTTGGCGCCCAGGCGGGCCTTGTTGTCGGTGCCGTCCAGCGCGATCATCGCCTCGTCGAGCGCGCGCTGCTGCGCGGCATCCCGGCCGAGCAGCAGGTCGCGGATTTCGCCGTTAACCGCCGCGACGGCCTTGCGCACGCCCTTGCCGCCGTAACGAGCCGGCTCGCCGTCACGCAGTTCCAGCGCCTCGCGCGAACCCGTCGAGGCGCCGGACGGTGCGCAGGCGCTGCCGCGGCTGCCGTCGCGCAGCGTCACGGTGGCGCTGACCGTCGGATTGCCGCGCGAGTCCAGTACCTCGAGCGCGCGGATGTCGGCGATGTCTGTCATGTTCGAAACCTCATTGCGGTTACTCAATCGATACGCAGCGGCGGGAATGCCTTGACCAGATCGTCGATGGCTTTCATTCGTTCGAGGAATGGCTCGACCTGCGCCAGCGGCAGCGCACAGGGCCCGTCGCAGCGGGCCCGGTCCGGATTCGGGTGCGCCTCGAGGAACAGGCCGGCCAGTCCCTGGGACATTCCGGCAAGGCCGAGTTCGACGACCTGCTGGCGGCGTCCGCCGGCCGAATCGGCCCGCCCTCCGGGCATCTGCAGCGCATGCGTCACGTCGAAGATCACCGGAAAACTGGTCTGTTTCATGATGCCGAAGCCGAGCATGTCCACGACCAGGTTGTTGTAACCGAAGCAGCTGCCACGCTCGCACAGCATCAGGCGGTCGTTGCCGGCCTGCATGCACTTGTTCAGGATGTGGCTCATTTCCCGTGGCGCGAGGAACTGCGCCTTCTTGATGTTGATCGGTCGGCCGGTGCGCGCCATCGCCACCACCAGGTCGGTCTGCCGCGACAGGAAGGCGGGCAGCTGCAGCACGTCGACGACCTCCGCCGCCGGCGCGGCCTGCTCGGGCTCGTGCACGTCGGTGATCACCGGCACGCCGAAACGCGCCTTGACGTCGGCCAGCAGCTGCAGCCCGGCCTCGAGGCCCGGACCGCGAAAGGAGTCGATCGACGAGCGATTGGCCTTGTCGAAAGACGCCTTGAACACGTAGGGAATCGACAGCTTCGCGCAGGCCTTGACGAAGCAGTCGGCGACCTCCAGCGCGAGCTCGCGCGACTCGAGCACGTTCATGCCGGCGAACAGCACGAAGGGACGGTCGTTGGCGACCTCGATGGATCCGACCCGGACGGTCTTATGCGGGCTGCTGTTCGGCACCGGCGTGCTCCCTCTGGTAGCTCAGCGCCGCCTGGACGAAACCGCTGAACAGCGGGTGTCCGTCGCGCGGCGTCGACGTGAACTCCGGGTGGAACTGGCAGGCGACGAACCAGGGATGATCTTCCAGTTCGATCACTTCGACCAAGGAGTGGTCCGCCGACCACCCCGAGACCCGCAGGCCGGCATCGCGCAGCAGCGGCAGCAGCTGGTTGTTGACTTCGTAGCGGTGCCGGTGTCGCTCGAGAATCTGCTCTCGGCCGTACAGTTCGCGCACCCTGGTGCCGTCTTCGAGGTGGCAGAGCTGGGCGCCGAGCCGCATGGTGCCGCCGAGATCCGATTCCTCGCTGCGCTGCTCGACGCGGCCGCTCGCGTCCTGCCACTCGGTGATCAGGCCGATCACCGGGTACGGCGACTGCGGCGCAAACTCGGTGCTGTTGGCCTCGTGCAGGCCGGCGCAGTTGCGCGCAAACTCGATGACCGCGACCTGCAGTCCGAGGCAGATGCCGAGGTAGGGAATGCCGTGCTCTCGGGCCCAGCGCACGGCACCGATCTTGCCCTCGATGCCGCGCTTGCCGAAGCCGCCCGGGACCAGGATCGCGTCGACGTCCTCGAGCACGCCGGTGCCGTTGTTCTCGATCTCTTCCGAGTCGACGTAGCGGATCTTAACGCGCGTGTCGTTGTGCAGGCCTGCGTGATCGAGCGCCTCGTTCAGCGACTTGTACGCGTCGAGCAGGTCCATGTACTTGCCGACCATGGCGATCGTGACCTGCTCGCTGGCGTTTTCCTTGCCGCGCACGACGGCCTGCCACTCGGCGAGGTCCGGCGGCCCGCAGTCCAGCTCGAAGCGTTCGACGACGATGTCGTCGACCTGCTCGTCGCTGAGCAGCAGCGGAATCTCGTAGATCATGCCGACATCGGGCAGCGAGATCACCGCGCGCTCCGGCACGTCGGTGAACAGGGCGATCTTGCGGCGCGAGGACTCGTCGAGCCGCACCTCGGAACGACACAGCAGGATGTCCGGCTGCAGACCCATCGAGCGCATTTCCTTGACCGAGTGCTGCGTCGGCTTGGTCTTGATCTCGCCGGCACTGCGGATGTAGGGAACCAGGGTCAGGTGCATGAACAACGTGCGCTTGGGCCCGAGCTCGCCGCGCAGCTGACGGATCGCCTCGAGGAACGGCTGCGATTCGATGTCCCCGACGGTGCCGCCGATCTCCACCATCGCCACGTCGAAGCCGTCAGCGCCTTCCATGATCCGGCGCTTGATCTCGTCGGTGATGTGGGGGATCACCTGCACGGTGCGGCCGAGGTAGTCGCCGCGGCGCTCGCGGCGCAGCAC
>CAZOUC010000443.1:0-2641 GCA_964582825.1 uncultured Enterobacteriaceae bacterium
CTGGAAGTGCTGCAGCGCCGGATTGCCCTGCGAGGTGCGCTGTCGCCGGCGCAGCGTGAACGCCTGCTCGACATCGCCGATCGCTGCCCGGTGCACAGGACCCTGAGCGGTCAGCTCGAGATCCGCACGCTCCCGGCCGATTGACAGTCAGATCTCGTAGTCGCGACCGTACTGTCGGGACCAGTCGAGGAAGGAGTCCGGCGCGAGCGGTTTGCTGAAGTAGTAGCCCTGCACCTCCTCACAGCCCAGTTCGCGCAGCCGCTCGACCGTCGCGGCTTCCTCCGCACCTTCGGCGACGACGCGCAGGCCGAGACTGTGCGCGAGCCCGATGGTCGACTGCACGATGGCCGCGTCGCGCTCATGGTCCAGCATGTCCTTGATGAAGCTGCGGTCGACCTTCAAAGCGTGCAGCGGCAGGCGCTTGAGGTAGTCGAGCGAGGAGTATCCGGTCCCGAAGTCGTCGATGGCGATCGAGATGCCCAGGCCAGACAGGGTGCGCAGGACGCTCAGCGCGCGGTCCGGGTCGGTCACCAGCGCCGTTTCGGTGATCTCGAACTCGAGCTGCCGCGCCGGTACGCCGCATTCCTCGAGCAGCAGCTCGACGCGCTGCGGAAATTCGACGTCCAGCAGGTTGCGGCCCGAGATGTTCACCGAGACGCGGGTCTGCAGTCCCTTGCCGCGCCAGGCGCGCAGCTGCAGCAGGGCGCGGCGGATGATCCAGGGCGTCAGGCTGTGGATCAGGTCGGTCATCTCCGCCAGTGGGATGAATTCCGCCGGTGACACGAAACCCAGGGTCGGGTGCTCCCAGCGCAGCAGGGCCTCGCAGGAGACCACCTGGCGGGTGGCGATCTCGATCCGCGGCTGGTACACGAGCTGCAGCTGGTCCTCCGCCAATGCGCCGCGCAGTGCGCCGAGCATCTCGAGGCGCTGCGGGTTCTTGTCGTCGAGATCCGACTGGTACAGGCGGAAGGCGTCGCTGCCCTGCTTGGCCGCGTACATGGCGATGTCGGCGCAGCGCAGCAGTTCGTGGCTGTCGGCACCGTGGTCGGGGTACAGGGCGGCGCCGATGCTGCAGTCCAGTTCGAGGTTCATGCCGCCGAGCGCGAACGGGTGCCGAAGCCCGGCGGCCACGCTGTCGGCGATGCGCCGGGCGTCCCTGGCCTCCGCGACGATGGCGAACTCGTCGCCGCCCAGCCGGAACAGGGTGCCATCGTGAACGCGTGCCAGCGGCGACACCCGCTCGCCCATCGCGCGCAGCAATTCGTCACCGATCGTGTGCCCGAGCGTGTCGTTGACTTCCTTGAAGCGGTTCAGGTCGAGCAGCAGCATGACCAGGGATTCCGCAGGCCTGTTCCTGCCCAGGAGGCCGGCGACGTGGGCGTGCAGGCTCTGCCGGTTGGGCAGTCCGGTCAGGCTGTCGTGGTCGGCCTGGTAGCGCAACGCGGCGGTGTTCTGCACGCCGTGCAGGGCGAAGGACACCGTGCGCGCCATCGACTCGAAGGCCATCAGCTGCCCCTCGTCGTAGTCCTGTCTGTGGTCGAACAGCAGGTTGACGCTGCCAAGTACGCTGTCCTGGTAGACCAGCGGCAGGCACACCACCGCGCGCACGCCCATGCTGCGGAAGCGCTCGCGGACCGCCTCGCCGATCTGGTCTTCCTCGGTGGCGTCTTCGGTCACTCTGACGCGACGCTCGGCCAGCGCCGCGCCGGTCCAGGTGTCGGCGATGGGCATGCGCAGGAAATCCGCAACCTCCTGTTCCCGGAAGCCGTCGTAGGCGATCATTTCGACTTCTTCGCCGCCGTCGGCAACGAGGTAGAACACGCCGCGCACGCCTTTCCGGCTGTTGCGCAGGGTGGTCAGGGTGCGTTTCGCGAGATCCTCGACGGAACCGGCCCGGTTCAGCTCGAGACTCAGTTCGTTGATGCTCTCGGCGGTCAACTGGCGACGCCGCAGTTCCTGCATGTTGAGCAGGTTGTCGATGGCGATCGACACGGTCTGCGCGACGGCGTTGTGCGCCCAGCGATCCTCCTCGCTGTACTCCAGCGGGTCCAGGTAGACAATCGCGATGCTGCCGATCGGACGGTCGCGGTAGATCAGCGGGAGAATCGTCTCGGCACGGGCGCCGTGCTCCAGGAAGGCCTGCTTGACCGCCGGATTGATGCGCGTGTCGGCTGCGAAGTCGGAGCAGTGCAGGATCTGGCGCTGTTGCAGTGCCAGACCGTTGAAACTGCCGTCGATCGGCATCCTCGCCGCGGCGCGGAACAGGGGCTCGTTGACACGGACCGTGTCGTAGTACTTCAGGTGCAGGTGCTCCGGGTCATCGCGATCGACCAGGAAGATGCCGACCAGCGGCGCGCCGTCCTGCTCGCGCAGCACCGACACCGTCAGGCGTCCGATCTCCTCGATCGAATTGGCCGCGGTCAGCTCACGGCCCAGACGGTTGATCGACTCCAGGGTGCGGTTGCGCTTGTCGAGCAGCGCGGCGTTGTCTTCGGCTTCGAACTCGGCCAGTTTCAGGTCGGTGATGTCGGAGTGGGTGCCGATGAAACGCAGCGGACGGTCCTGCTCATCGCGCTCGACGATCTCGCCGCGGCCGCGTATCCACAGGTAGCGCCCGCTCGCGCCGAGGAAGCGGAACTCG
>CAZOUC010000444.1:0-2631 GCA_964582825.1 uncultured Enterobacteriaceae bacterium
GGGCCGACGCCAGCACCGGGGCGCGAGCCCGTGCAGGCCACGGCACAGACAGCGGTGGCGCAGCCGGCCGCAGGCTCCGACGGCGCGGATGCCGAACTGCTCGAGGCGGGCCGCGAGCTCGCCCTGCTGGTGCGCCTGATCGAGGCCCTGACCGGCCGCGAGCTGAAGCTGCCGCGCATCGACCTGAGCCTGAGCGTGAACGTTGTACCAGCCGACGTCGCGTCCCCCGGCCGGGCAGCGCCGGGCACTTCGGGTCCCGCCCTGGACCTGCGCGTCGAATACCGCGAAGTGGAAGCGCTGGCGTTCAGCGCCGGCGGGCAACTGGAAACCACCGACGGTCGCCGCGTCACGATCGATTTCGACCAGCTGCTGGTCCGCAGTTATCAGCAGGTGAGCACGGTCAGCCTGCGCCCTGCCCCGGCCGCCACCCGCGACCCCCTGATCCTGAACTTCGGCAGCGGGCCGGAACTGACGCGCGGGCGGCTTAGCTTCGATCTTGACGGCAACGGCAGCCCGGAAAACATCGCCTTCGCCACCGGAGACAGCGCGTTCCTGGCCCTGGACCGCAATGGCAACGGTCGGATCGACGACGGTCTGGAGCTGTTCGGCGCCCGCACCGGTGACGGTTTCGAGGAACTGGCGGCCTTCGACGAGGACGGCAACGGCTTCATCGATTCGGGCGATGCGGTGTTCGAGCGTCTGCGGCTGCTGAGCCGCGGCGAGGACGGCACCAGCCGCCTGGTCAGCCTGGCCGAGCGCGAAGTCGGCGCGCTCTACCTCGGGCGCGTCGCCACGCCGTTCGACGTCAACACGACCGACAACGAGACGCTGGCCCGGGTACGCACCAGCGGCCTGTACCTCGACGAACAGCTCCGCCCCGGCAGCCTGCAGCAGTTGGACCTGGTGGTCTGAGATCAGGGCGCCAGGCGCTCGATGCGCCAGGCGGCGCCGTCACGGCGGTACATGAACCGGTCGTGGAGTCGGCTGGGACGCCCCTGCCAGAACTCGAAACACTCCGGAAGCACCCGATACCCGCCCCAGAACGACGGCAGCGGCACCTCGCCGTGGGCGAAGCGGTGCTTCATCTCGGCGAATTTCTGTTCCAGAACCTGCCGCGAACTGAGCGGGTGGCTCTGCTGCGAGGCCCAGGCGGCCAACTGGCTTTCGCGCGGGCGACTGAGGAAATACTTGAGCACCTCGCCGACCGGCATGCGCTGCGCCACACCACCGACGATCACCTGTCGGTTCAGGTCCAGCCATGGAAACAGCAGGCTCACCCGGGGTTCGCGGGCCATCTCCTGCGCCTTGCGGCTGCCGAGGTTGGTGTAGAAGACGAAGCCGTCGGCGTCGCTGTGCTTGAGCAGCACGGTGCGCTGCCAGGGCGCGCCGTCGGGCCCGACGGTGGCGAGCACCATCGCCGTCGGATCGGTCAGGCCGTGGTCGATCGCCTGTTTCAGCCAGGCCTCGAACTGCACGACCGGGTCGTCGTCGAGGTCGGTCCGGTCCAGGCCCCTCGACTCGTACTCGCGTCGGTAGTCTTCGAGTTCCATCGCCGCGCTCCCGTCAGTTGCGGGCAGTGTACGCCACCGCGCGGCGCGCGGACCGTTCGGCGCGCAGCAGGCGCTGGTGACGCAGGCTGCGGCGCAGGTCCGGATCCGCTGCGGACACCTGGGCGCGAAGCGGACTCACGCTGCTGCGCGGCAGGCCCTGCGACAGGGCCCCTGCCAGTACCAGGCCGCGGTACCAGTGCCAAGGCCACTGGTCCGGCAGTGGAGCAATGGCCTCGTACAGGAACGCCGTCACCTGCAGGCGTTGCAGGCGCACGGTCATCTCGCGGCATTCGTAGGCGGGGCCTTCGGCGGCGTCGAGCAGCGGCTTCTCGCTGGCACGCAGTGTATACAGTACGCCCCAAAGACGGTCGGCATCGGAGCCGGTGAACGCGATCGAGCACTTCCCCGAATCGTCCTGTCCCGGTTTGTCGAAGGTCAGGCGGTAGCCGCGGAGACTGGCAGGACCGAGCGGGCGCGCCGAAGGCACGCGCTCGCGCAACCGCGATGGCAGCATGTTGGAGCCGTAGGCGAAGTAGCGCAGAACCAGGGGCACGGTAACGGACCGTCGGGATTTGGTCGGAGTGAAAGGACTTGAACCTTCGACCCCCGCCTCCCGAAGACGGTGCTCTACCAGACTGAGCTACACTCCGATCGTTTGCCAGCCCACGCGACCTCGGGAACGGGCGGTCGCGTGGCGGACGCGAATTATAGCCAAATCCCTCAGCCGAGGGCGAACCGTTCCAGCAAAATACTCACAACCGTCAGCGTTACCGTGACGCCGAGGATCACCGCGAGCAGCACGAGCGGCCGGAACGGCTTGCGGGATACCGAGTGGATGCCGCTGCTCGTGACGCGCTCGACGCGCTCGAGGTCTTCGTCGCTCAGTTGCTGTTGCGGGGCGTCGCTCATGATCGTATCCGGCCCGGGGGAAGCCAGTGTAGCAGAAGCCCGCGCCCGTCCATGGGCGCGAGCGGGGTCCGGCGGAGCGCGGTCAGCCGGCCAGCGAGAACTCTTCCTCGCTGAGCGCCATCAGCGCTTCGCCGCCGGATTCGACACAGGCCGCCAGTCCGCGCGTGCGTGG
>CAZOUC010000445.1:0-2629 GCA_964582825.1 uncultured Enterobacteriaceae bacterium
CGATGCCGGACTTCGTACGCTGGTTTCGCAACTCCTCGCCGTACATCAACGCGCACAAGGGGCGCTGCTTCGTGCTCGCGCTCAACGGCGAGTCGATCGACGGGCCGCAGTTCGATGGCCTGGTGCACGACATTGCCCTGCTGTCCACGCTCGGTGTCCGAATGGTGCTGGTGCACGGCGCCCGACCGCAGCTCGAGGCGCGGCTGACCGAGCGTCAGATCGAATCCCGGATTGTGGCCGGACGTCGGGTCACCGACCACGCCGTGCTCGAGCAGCTCCTCGAAGTGTGTGGCGTGTTGCGGGCTCGCATCGAGGCCCGACTGAGCATGGACCTTGCCAACTCACCGATGCAGGGCGCGCGTTTGCGGGTGGCCTGCGGCAACCACGTCACCGCGCGCCCCCTGGGTGTGCTCGAAGGCGTCGACCACCGCTTCACCGGTCGGGTGCGGCGCATAGACGTGGACGGCATCGAGGGACAGCTGGCCGCCGGCGGCATCGTGCTGCTGTCGCCGATCGGCTATTCCCCTACCGGAGAAATCTACAGCCTCGCCGCCGAGGAACTCGCGGTCGACGTGGCGGTGGCGCTACGGGCCGCCAAGCTGATCCTGTTCCGCGACGGCCTGCTGCTCGACACCTCGGGGCAGCCGTTGCGCGAACTGATGCTCGCCGAGGCGGAGCGCCTGCTCGCGCAGGGTGCCGAATGCGGGGCGCTCAGCGCCGCCATCCGCGCCTGTCGCGAGGGTGTGCCGCGCTGCCACCTGCTCGACTACCGGGCCGATGGCGCGCTGCTGCAGGAACTCTACTCACGCGACGGCTGCGGAACGCTGCTCAACGAGACGCCGTTCGAGACCCTGCGCCAGGCCGGACTCGACGACCTCGGCGGGATCATGGAATTGCTGACCCCACTGGAGCAGCAGGGCATCCTGGTGCGGCGTTCGCGCGAGCGCCTGGAGATGGAGATCGGAAACTTCTACGTCACGCTCCGTGACGGCGCGATCATCGCCTGCGCAGCCCTGTTTCCCGACGCGAGTCAGGGCAGCGGGGAAATCGCCGCGGTGGCGACCGACCCGGATTATCGCCGGGGCGGGCGCGCCGAGCGCCTGCTGCAGCACCTGGAAAAGCTGGCCGAACAACAGGGCCTGCGCCGCCTGTTCGTACTGACGACGGTCAGCGGCGAGTGGTTCGAGCAGCGAGGTTACCGGCGTGTCGACCGCAGCGAGCTGCCGCCGACGCGACTGGCTCTTTACAACGAGCAGCGTAACTCGCTGGTCTACCTGAAGGCGCTGTCTGCCGCAGCGAGCTGACCGGCGCAAGCCGAACGTTGCGCCGGCCCGCAATCCAGGCTGGCGTCGTTCAGAAGTTCCGGGCGAGTTCGGCCTTGCGCTCGATTTCGGTATCGATGTAACGGACCCACTGCCTGGCGATGCGCTCGGAACGCTCGTCCTTGCTGGCGTCGACGAAGGCGCGCCGCGCCTCCTGGAGCCGTTCGCGGTTGTACAGGCACATGCCCAGCACGACCTGGGTGTTGTCGCGTCGCCGCAGGCCGCCCATGTCGAGCGCCTTGCGCGCGGCATCGGTGCATTCGCTGAAACGGTCGGCGTCCAGGTAGATGTTGGCCAGGCGACCCCACAGCTCGGCATCATCACCGGTTTCGGCCGCGCGTTCGAGGTAGGGAATGGCGTCCTTGGTGTGCTGCGCCTGTCGCAGGGCGATGCCGAGCGTTTCCAGGTGCTTGGCGGTCGGCTCGATCTTCTTCGCGTCCATGCCCTGCTTGAGGACCTGTGCCGCCTTCCAGGGCATCTCGCCACCCATGTACAGGTAGGCCATGTTGACCAGTTCGCGTTCGCGGTCCAGAAGACCCTGTTCGTATGCCGCTTCCATCGCAGACAGCTGCTTGCTGTCCTGCTTCAGCTCGCCGTACATACCGGACAACTGCAGCCAGTAGTCCTTCTTGGGCCAGTTCTGCACCAGGGTTTCGAGCACTTCGACCGTCTTCGGAATGTCGTTCTTTTCGTAGTACAGGACGCGCAGCAGCAGGTACCACTGCTCCTTGGGCGCGATATCCCGACGTTCGGCCTCGGCCATGCCGTCGAGCACGTTCCTCAGAGCGGCGTCGTATTCCTTGAGCTGGTAGTTGGCCTGCGCCAGCAGCATGTAGGCGTCGGGGTTGGGGTTGAGCGCCAGGGCGAACCAGCGCCGCAGCAGCTCGGCCGCCTTGCGATAGTCCTCGACGACGAAGTTCAGCTGCGCGAGGCTGTACAGTGTGCCGACTTCCATCGCTTCGGGGATGTCGGGCTGTTCGAGCACCTTCTCGTAGGCGCGGATCGCGTCCTGGTATTTTTCCTGGCTGTAGTAGATGAACGCGTAGAAGTTGTAGACGTTGGCCGCCTCGTAGGAGTTCAGCGCGTTCTTGCCGGAAAACTCTTTCTCCAGCTTGCGGAGCACCTCCTGGGCGCCGGCGAAATCGTTGGCTTCCGCCGCGACCTGGGCTTCCTGCAGGCGCTCGTAGACCTGGTTGCGCAGCGCCGGCGTCCGGCGGGTCTTCTCGCGCCGCTCCTGCTCCTCGGCCAGCACCTGGCCAGACGCCACCGCCAGTCCGGCGGTGGCCAGCAGCGCCGGCAGTGACCAC
>CAZOUC010000446.1:0-2598 GCA_964582825.1 uncultured Enterobacteriaceae bacterium
GCGGCACCGCCGGCCCGCGGTGCGGTCAGCGAGACCCTGATCGAGTTCGTCGCGGACCGGCCGGGCCACGACCGGCGCTACGCGATCGACGCGGGCAAGATCCGCCGCGAGCTGGGCTTCCGCCCGCTCGAGAGTTTCGAGAGCGGGATTCGCAAGACCCTGCGCTGGTACCTCGATCACCCGGACTGGTGGCGGTCGATCCTGGACGGCAGCTACCGCGCCTGATTCACAGCGGCGGCGCTTCGGCGAAGGCAATGCCCGCCGCGTCCTTGCCGGACAGACTCGGCGCCTCCCCGTCGATCAGGGGCCAGTCGATGGCCAGTTGCGGGTCGTCCCAGCGCACCGAGACCTCGTGCTGCGGAGAGTAGTAATCCGTGCACTTGTAGAGGAAGTCGGCGTACTCGCTGAGCACGTAGAAACCGTGCGCGAAGCCCGGTGGAATCCACAGCATCGTGTGATCGGCGGCGTCGAGGATCATGCCGACCGAGCGGCCGAAGGTCGGCGAGTCGGCGCGCATGTCGACGGCAACGTCGTACACGCTGCCGGCTGCGACGCGGACCAGCTTGCCCTGCACGTGGTCGGTCTGGTAGTGCAGGCCACGCAGCACGCCGCGGGCCGAGCGGCTGTGGTTGTCCTGGACGAAGTCGGCGACCAGGTCGAGCTCGGCGAAGTCGCGCCGGTTCCAGCACTCGAGAAAGAAGCCGCGTTCGTCGCCGAATACTTTCGGCCTGAGCAGCACGACCCCCGGGATCGATGTCGGGACGAGTTCCACGCCTCAGCCGCCCGAGAACGGCTCGATCTCGGCGACCCGAGCGAGGTAGTCGCCGTAGCCGCTCTTCATCAGCGGCTCGGCCAGGGCGAGCAGTTCGCTGCGGTCGATGAATCCCATGCGGTAGGCGATCTCCTCGGGACAGGAAATTTTCAGACCCTGGCGTTCCTCGACGACGCGGATGTAGTTCGCGGCGTCCAGCAGCGCGTTGTGCGTGCCGGTGTCCAGCCAGGCGGCGCCGCGCGACAGGCGCTCCACGCGCAGGTCGCCACGCCGCAGGTAGTGACGGTTCACGTCGGTGATCTCGAGTTCGCCTCGCGCCGAGGGCTTGATCGAGCGGGCGATCGGCACGACGTCCTGGGCGTAGAAGTACAGGCCCGTGACGGCGAAGTTCGACTTCGGATGCGAGGGCTTTTCCTCGATGTCGGTCGCCTGGCCGTCGGCGTCGAAGCTGACCACGCCGTAACGCTCAGGGTCCTGGACCCAGTAGGCGAACACGGTCGCGCCGCGGGGCTGGCTGGCGGCACTGGCGAGCTTGTGGGTCAGTCCGCCGCCGTAGAACACGTTGTCGCCCAGCACCAGGCTGACCGGTCGGTCGCCGATGAAGTCCTCGCCGATCAGGAAGGCCTGCGCCAGCCCGCCCGGTTCCGGCTGCACGGCGTAACTCAGGCGCAGTCCCCACTGCCCGCCGTCGCCGAGCAGTTTTTCGAACGCGGCGCGATCCCTGGGTGTGGTGATGATCAGGATTTCGCGGATCGCCGCCAGCATCAGCGTCGACAGCGGGTAGTAGATCATCGGCTTGTCGTAGACGGGCATCAGCTGTTTGCTGACCGAGGCCGTCAACGGGTGCAGCCGCGTACCGCTGCCGCCCGCCAGAATGATGCCCCGGTAATTGCCTTCGTTCGCCATGCGTCGGACAGCCTGAACAGTGGCCTGCGATTATAGGCACAATCGGTTACCTGCCAGGTAGGTGGCAATTGTCGGGGGCGATAGTAGAATCCGCGACTTGGTTTCGTGACCGGTTGCCGGATCCGGCCCGGCCGGTCAGCCAGGACGTCTGCATGGAAGCGCTCCAGTCGCCACTCGACGCTGCCGGCCCGGCCCGGGACCTGGACCTGTTTCCCGGTGGCACGGCCCTGCGCCCGCTGCGCATCTGCCTGCTCGGCTACCGCTCCAATCCCTATGCCGGTGGCCAGGGCATCTACCTGCGCTACCTGTCGAGCGCGCTGCGCGACCTCGGTCACCGCGTCGACGTCGTCTCCGGTCCGCCATACCCCCACGTCGATGACGGCGTCCGGCTGGTACGCCTGCCCGGCATGGACCTGTACGCCAACGGCCTTCGTTCCCTGCGCTGGCACCACCTGTCCTCGCGGGCCAACCTGCTCGAGTGGCTCAGCAAGCTCAGCGGTGGCTTCGCCGAGCCGCAGGCCTTCGGCATGCGCGCGCTGGCGTACCTGCGCGACCACCGGTCCGACTACGACCTGGTGCACGACAACCAGAGCCTGTGCTACGGCATGCTCGAGGTGCAGCGCCTGGGGATTCCGCTGGTCACGACCATTCACCACCCGATCACCAGCGACCTGAGGCTGGCCCTGGCGGCCGAAAGGCGCTGGTGGCGGCGCCTGCTGATCCGCCGCTGGCACAGCTTCCTCGGCATGCAGCGGCGCGTCGCGCGCCGGCTGCAGCACCTGGTGACCGTATCGAGCTGCTCGCGGGACGACATCGCGCGCGACTTCGGTGCCGAGGTGGCGGCGCTGGTGGACGGCGTCACCAAGCTCGGCAAGATCAACTTCACCTCGCGGGAGGACCGCCAGGCCGAGAACTTCCGC
>CAZOUC010000447.1:0-2596 GCA_964582825.1 uncultured Enterobacteriaceae bacterium
GCCCCAGAGTATAGCCGCCGCACGGCGTTTCGGTCATTCCGCGGGGCGCAGGTGGGGAAACAGCAGCACGTCGCGGATCGACGGCGAGTCCGTCAGCAGCATCACCAGGCGATCGATACCGATGCCCTCGCCCGCCGTGGGTGGCATCCCGTATTCGAGCGCGGTGACGTAGTCGGCGTCGTAGTGCATGGCCTCGTCGTCGCCGGCCTGTTTCTCGCGCACCTGCTGGCGGAACCGCTCCGCCTGGTCCTCCGGGTCATTGAGCTCGGAAAACCCGTTGGCCAGTTCCCGGCCGACCACGAACAGTTCGAAGCGCTCGCTGAGCTCCGGGTCCGTATCGCTGCGCCGCGACAGCGGCGAGACCTCGGTCGGATAGCCGGTCACGAAGGTCGGCTGGACCAGGTGACGCTCCACCGTCTCTTCGAACAGGGCGACCTGCAGCTTGCCGAGACCGTCGCTGTCGCGGCAGGCGACACCGAGTTCGTCCAGGCGGCGTCGGCAGGCCGCGACACTGGCCAGCTCGTCGGCGCTCATTCCGGGGTTGTGCTCGAGCACCGCCTCGCGCAGGCCGATCCGCCGGAACGGCCGGGAGAAGTCGCAGACCTGGTCCTGGTAGTGCACCACCGGCTTGCCCACGGCCCGTTCCACGACGTAGCGCAGCATGCTCTCGGTGAAATCCATCAGGTCGACGTAGTCCGCGTAGGCCCAGTAGAACTCGAGCATGGTGAACTCCGGATTGTGCCGGGTCGACAGGCCCTCGTTGCGGAAGTTGCGATTGATCTCGAAGACCTTCTCGAAGCCGCCGACGACGAGCCGCTTCAGGAACAGCTCCGGTGCGACGCGCAGGAACATCGGCATGTCCAGCGCGTGGTGGTAGGTCTCGAAGGGCCGCGCTGTGGCACCGCCGGGAATGCTCTGCATCATCGGCGTCTCGACCTCGAGAAAGTCGCGGTCGGTCAGGAAGTCGCGCAGCGCGTCGATCACCCTCGAACGCGTGCGGAACACCCGACGCGAATCCTCGTTCATGATCAGGTCGACGTAGCGCTGGCGGTAGCGCAGTTCCTGGTCGGTCAGGCCGTGGTACTTGTCCGGCAGCGGGCGCAGCGACTTGGTCAGCAGGCGCGCGGCGTGCATGTTGACGTACAGGTCACCCTTTCCGGAGCGGTGCACGGGTCCTTCGGCACCGACGATGTCGCCGATATCCCAGGTCCTGATCTCGGCCTGGGTGTCGGCGTCGAGCGCCTCGCGGTTGACGTAGAGCTGGATCTGGCCGGAGACGTCCTGCAGCACCAGGAAGGGACCACGCCGGTTCATGACGCGCCCGGCGACGCGCACGACGTGGTCGATCGCCTCGAGCGCGGCCTTGTCCTCGTCGGCAAAGCGCGACTGCAGTTCGGCCGCCAGGCTGTCGCGACGGAAGTCGTTGGGGAACGCGTTGCGCCGCTGGCGGATCGTGTCCAGCTTGGCGCGGCGCTCGGCGATCAGGCGATGGTCCGAGGCCGCCTGTTCCTCTCTGCTGTCTGTCACCCTGCCCTCCTGGGATTACGCGCCACGCCGGCCACTACAGTCCGGCCTTCAGGGAGGCCTCGATGAAGTCATCCAGGTCACCGTCCAGCACGGTTTGCGTCGACGACGTCTCGTAGCCGGTGCGCAGGTCCTTGATCCGCGACTGATCGAGCACGTAGCTGCGGATCTGGCTGCCCCAGCCGATATCGGACTTGCTGTCTTCCAGAGCCTGGCGTGCCGCGTCGCGCTGCTGTACTTCGATCTCGTACAGTTTGGCGCGGAGCTGCTTCATGGCCCGGTCCTTGTTCTGGTGCTGCGAACGCTCGGACTGGCACTGCACCACGACGCCGCTGGGATTGTGCGTGATCCGCACCGCGGAGTCGGTCCGGTTGACGTGCTGGCCGCCCGCGCCGCTGGCCCGGTAGGTGTCGATGCGCAGGTCGGCCGGGTTGATGTCGATCTCGATGTCGTCGTCGATTTCCGGCGACACGAACACCGAGGCGAACGAGGTGTGGCGGCGGTTACCCGAATCGAACGGCGACTTGCGCACGAGACGGTGCACGCCCGTTTCGGTGCGCAGCCAGCCGTAGGCGTACTCGCCGCGGAACTCGACGGTGGCGCTCTTGATGCCCGCCACCTCGCCGGCGGAGGCCTCGATCAGCTCGGTCGCGAAGCCGCGCTTCTCGCCCCAGCGCAGGTACATGCGCAGCAGCATCTCGGCCCAGTCCTGCGCCTCGGTTCCGCCGGAGCCGGCCTGGATGTCGACGTAGGCGTTGGCCGCGTCGTGCTCGCCCGCGAACATGCGGCGGAATTCCAGTCGCGCGACGCCCTGCTCGAGACCGTCGAGGTCCGATTCGATGCTGGCAAACGCGCTCTCGTCGTCCTCGCCGACGGACAGTTCCAGCAGTTCGCCGGCATCGTCGATGGCCGTGCGCAGTTCCTCGATGCCCCGCACCACGGACTCCAGCGCGGCGCGCTCGCGGCCGAGCTCCTGCGCCCGAGCCGGGTCGTCCCAGACGCCGGGTTCGCCGAGTTCGAGCTCGACTTCGGTCAGTCGTTCCTTCTTGCCATCGTAGTCAAAGATACCCCC
>CAZOUC010000448.1:0-2592 GCA_964582825.1 uncultured Enterobacteriaceae bacterium
TGATCCCCGTCTTCCAGTCCAAGGGCGACTGGTGCGAGGAGCACGGCTTCCCCGAGTCCTTCTGCCCCACCTGCCGACCCGAGGCCGGCGGTCGACCCGCCGCGGCGGACGTGTCGGCCGTGATCCAGTCCTCCGCGACCGCAGCCAGGCGCAGCGCCCCGTGCAGGCCGATGAAATCCGACGGAACGAACACCGCGTCGGGCAGGGACCCGGAAGAGGCGCCGAGCAGCAGCTCGCCCTTGACCGCGTCGGGTCGCAGGGCGAGAACATCGACCTGCAGTTCGCGCCCGGTGTTGAAGTCGGCGACGAGATTCTCGATGACCGGTCCGGAGTCGAGGACGTGCCACAGCTGGAGACGGTCGGCCGTTGCCGCTGCCGCCGGTATCGCCAGCGTCAGAAGCAGTGCGCCGAGTCGAAGCAGCAGGGCGCGAGTGCCGTTCAAGTCACACCTCCCACCCCGTTGATCCGGCGGGCTCGTGCCGCGATTCCAGGCGCCGTGTGCGGTCGCCACCAGCGTCAACAGCGGAACTGGCCGAACAGCGCGGCGTGATCCGACAGGCTGCGCCAGGGGCCGTGATTGAGGCAGCTGGCGCCGAGAGCCTCGACGCCTCGGTAGTATATTCGATCCATCGGCAGGATCGGCCACCACACCGGAAAGGTGCGCGCGTGGCGCCCGCGCTGGTTGATGAACAGCTCCTGCAGGTCCAGGTGGCGCATCAGTTTGAGTTCTGCCTTGGCGCGCCAGTCATTGAAATCGCCGGCCAGGATCATCGGTTCGCTGTGCGGGACGTGGCTCTCGATGCGGTCGATCAGGGTCTGCAGCTGGGCCTGGCGCTCGAGTTCGAGCAGGCCGAAATGGACGCACAGGGTGTGCAGACGCCGCGGCCTGTCGCGGCCGCTGGCCGGCAGCTCGATCACGCCGTGCAGGATGCTGCGGCTCGAGCGCGGGAACAGCGATACGTCGATGTTCTCCCAGGATACGAACGGGTACTTGCTCAGGATCGCGTTGCCGTGGTCGCCGCGCCGGTAGATGGCATTGCGCCCGTAGGCATAGTGGGGCCAGGCCTGATCGGCCAGGTACTCGAAGTGGGGACGGTCCGGGTAGTCGGCGCGGATGTGACGCTTGCCGCTGGCCTCGCCGTGGATTTCCTGCAGAAACACCACGTCCGCGTGCGACTCGGCGAGCAGGGTGCGCATGTGCTCCAGCACAAAGCGCGGCCGGCCACTGGCATAGCCCTTGTGCACGTTGTAGGTCAGTACGTTGATCAGTTCGCTCAAGCGGCAGTCATTCCGTACGCAGCGCTTCGATCGGATCGACTCGCGAGGCGCGGATCGCCGGCGCGATGCCCGACAGCAGCCCGACCAGGGCGCTGAGCAGCAGCGCAGCCACCGCGTAGGGTGGCTGCAGCGCCACCGGCAGCGCCGGCGCGAACAGGTTGAGCGCGAGGATCAGCAGCAGGACGGCAAGCAGGCCGAGCAGTCCGCCCAGCACCGACAGGACGATCGCCTCGACGATGAACAGCGACAGGATCTGCCGCGGCGTGGCGCCGAGTGCCCTGAGCAGGCCGATCTCGCTGATCCGTTCGCGCAGCGCCGTCGTCATGATTGTCAATACCCCCACCGAGCCCACCAGCAGTGCGACGCCGCCAAGGGCGCCGATCGCCAGCTTCAGCATCGACAGTATATTATCCAGGCTGTTGAGCATGTCTTCCTGCGTGAACAGGGTGAAGTCCTCGTCACCGTGGCGCTGGATCAGCAGATCGCGAATGCGCCGCTCCATGTCGGCAGAGGTCGTACTCGGCCGGAACACCACGTCGATCTCCATCAAGCCGTCGCGGTTGAAAAGCTGCATCGACAGGTCGGCCGGGATGTACACGGCGTCGTCGAGGTCGAAGCCCAGCAACTGTCCCTTGCTCGCCATGGTGCCGATCACGCGGAACCGCGCGCCGCCGATGCGCACGTCCTCGCCGAGCGGGTTGCGGCCGGCGAACAGCTCGTCGCGCACGCGGGCACCGAGTACCGCGTAGTAGCGTGACGCGGACAGCGCGTCGTCTGGCAGAAAGCGGCCCTGCGCGACCTGGAAACGCCAGGCTTCCGCCATCTCCGAGCCGACGCCGTACACGTCGGTGTCACGGGCGAAGCGACCCGCTTCGATGCGAGCGGTACCGGCCAGCACAGGCACCACGGCCTCGACGTGGGGCAGGCGGCGCAGCGCGTCGGCGTCGCCCAGGCTGAGTGGACGGATGGTGCTGAGCAGCCCGGACGACGACAGTCCGGAGGTCTCGGCCTTGCCCGGTGTGATGGCGATGATGCGCGTGCCGAACTGGGAAAAACTGTCGAGCAGGTACAGGCGGATGCCCTCGCCGATCGAGGTCAGCAGGGTCACCGCGGCGATTCCGACCGCGATCCCCGAGGCGGTCAGCAGGCTGCGCATTCCGCTTGCCTTGAGGGCGCGCAGCACCCAGTGCAGCCAGTCGCGCTCGTTCATGACTTGCCGAGCGCCGCGACGGGTTCGAGCCGCGCCGCCTGCTGCGCCGGCAGCCAGGCGAAGAACAGCGCCACGAGGATCGCCAGGCCGCTGGCCGCAACGGA
>CAZOUC010000449.1:0-2589 GCA_964582825.1 uncultured Enterobacteriaceae bacterium
GCACTGGAAGCCGCGTTCCAGTCGGCGCTGACCCTCGCGGAAGCCGATACCGCCCTGCGCCTGGCCCGCGCGATCGTGCGCAGCGAGGACGACCTCGCAGGCACCACCGCGCTGGCGCGGCAACTCGCGTCGCAAGGCCTCCAGGCCGAAGCCCTGGTATTGCTGGAGGAACACAGCGTCATCCACCCGCGCAACCTCGAACTGGCACTGGCGCGCGCTGAACTGCTGGCGCGCCAGGACATCGAAGCCGCCATCGAGCTGACCCGTCCACTGGTCGACCAGCACCCCGAAGACCCGCGTGCGTCCGGGCTGCTGGCCGAACTGGCGGTGCGCCGAGCGCGTGCCGGAGATCTCGACGGCGGCCTCAGACTTCTCGGCGACCTCGTCGCGCGCCGCCCCGGCGACGATCGTCTGCGCGGCGAGTACCTCGTGCTGCTGCACTGGTCCGGTGACGACGGCCGTGCAGTGACCGAGTACGGGCGGCTGCAACGTCCGTCGGCGGCGCCGCCCCACGTCCGCATCGCGGCGGCCAATGCCGTGCTGCGCGGCGGCAGCGATCCCGGCCTCGCCACCGAGTTGTATGCGCGCCTGTTCGAGCAGAACCCGGAAGACCGCGACATCGCGCGTGGTTTCGCCCGATCGCTGATTGCCGACGGGCGGGGCCCGGAAGCGCTCACCGTGCTGAACACGATCGACGGCGACGACAGCGAGTACACACGGCTGCTGGCCGACGCGCACAGCCTCAGCGGGGATCCGGAACGGGCCGCTGCCAGTCTCGCCAGGCTGCTGCGGGTCGACGGCTCGCGCCACGAGGACTGGCGCCGCTGGATACGCAGCCTGGAGCGCAGCCCGGCGCGGCTCGCCGAGCAGGCCTCGACGCTGCGCGGCCCCCTCGTCACACAGGCCCCGGAAGACGTCGTGCTGCGGGTGGCGGTGCTGCTCGCGGAACAGGGGGCGTTCGGGGAGCTGGCCGCGCTCGTCGACGCCGGTGCCGACAGCAGCGCGTTGCAGCAGGCGCTCGAAAACGTCGCCTATCGCTGGCGCATCGCCGGCCGCCTGGCCTCGGCAGAACGCCTGTACGCCCTGCTCGAACGACGCTTTCCCGAACGGCTGCAGGCCCGTCTCGGCCTGGCCCTCGTCGCCAGCGAGGCCGGGCGGGCCGCGGAGGCGGACCGTCGCTTCGCCGCCCTGCTGACGAGCGACGGCGACCGTCTCGACGTGGTCGACGCCGCACTCAACCACGCCCTGCGCGCCGGCGACTACGCGCGCGCGCGCCCGCTGTTTCTCCGGGCCATCGCCCTGGGCGGGGAGCGCGACGCGTACATCGAGCGCTGGCTGGCTAGCCTCGAGCAGCTGCCGGAATTTGCCGTACCGGAATCGCGACTGGCCGAACTGGAACGCATCGAATCCGAGCTCGGCGCGACGCCGGCGCTGCGCCTCGAGCGGGCACAACGCCTGGCGGGAGCCGGTCGCTGCTCCGACGCCCGGCTGGTCCTGGACGCATTGGCACCCGGGGACCTCGGCCTCGCGCAACTCGATCGCGGCGCCTGGATTGCCCGCGACTGCGGCCACCCTCGGCTTGCCCGTCGCTGGTATGCCGAAGCGCTGTCGCGGCGACCGGACGACCCCGCATTCGCGGCCGGACTGCTGCAGTCCCTCGTGGCCAGCGACGAGCTCGATGAGGCCCTGGCCCTGTGGCAGCGCGACCGGAAGCGCTTCGCCTCGAGCGCGCCTTTTCTGCATGCCGGCGCCTACGCCCTGTTGCGCAGCGGGGACTACGCGGCTGCCGTCGAGGTATACGAGCGCCTGCTGACGACAGACCCGAATGACCGCGAGGCCTACGTGAGTCGGGCCGTCGCCGTCAATGCGGCGGGCGACCCGGACCGGGCCCTCGAGCTGGCCCTGGCGCGGCGGAGCTGGTTCGAAGCGGCGCACCTGCGCCGGTTCTACAGCGACCGGGCGGCGCTGGCCATCCGTCGGGCCGCAGCGGCCGGGCGCTTCGCGCCCGACTTTGCCACCCTCAACGAACGCGCGCTGGCCCTGAGCGCCGAGTACATCGCCTGGCTGCGTGCCGAATCGCCGCCACCGGAACAGGCGCTGCGCCGGGCCCTGATGGATCGCCTGACCGCGCAGCGTCAGGCCGGGGAGACCGAGGCGGTACTCCAGACCCTTGCTGAGATCGGCCTGCCGCCGGGCGACCTGCCCGACTACGTGCTGATCGCGGTGGCGGACGCGCACCTCGCGATGCGCCAGCCCGAGCAGGCCATCGCCTTGCTCGAACCGGTGACGCGGCGGTCTCCGGCCAACGAGCGCGCCGCTGGTCTGCTGTTTTTCGCCTACCTCGAGGCCGAGCGCTTTCGCGATGCCGGCGCGACGATCGCCGCACTCGCCGGCGACGACCGCGCGCGCCAGACCGGCGCGACCACGGAAATCCCCTGGGCAATCCGCACCGAGGCGCTGTTCCAGGCCTACGCCAACGACCTGGGCGGCGCCATGCACGCGCTCGAATCGCTGCGCGCGGCGGCGCCCGCGGACCGGGAACTCGCCCTGGCGCTGGCGGCCGTCTACCGCTGGCGCGGCTGGCCGGAA
>CAZOUC010000450.1:0-1266 GCA_964582825.1 uncultured Enterobacteriaceae bacterium
GGGCGATCCGCGAGCGGGGCTACTACCTGCAGCTGCCGCCGCCGCCAGGTCAGGACGTCGACAGCGTGATCGACCGCGTTTGGGGAGACCCGGAGCGCGATGGATAGCGGCGACTACACGCTGGCCTGGTCGCTGTACGCGCTGGCGGCGCTGGTGCTGGCCCTGTGCCTGTGGCGCGCGGGTCGATCGTGGCGTCCGGCCGCTCTCCGGCTCGCGCTGCCCCTGTGCGCCGTGGTACTGCTGCTGCTGCCGGCGCGGGCCGACCTCGAACAGGACGCGCTGGCGCCCGCCCTGTTCGTCGCGCTGTTCGAGTACACGATGAGCGCCGATGCGGCGGCCGGACAGCAGGCGCTGCTGCGTCTGGCGATCGCGGTCGGAGCGCTGGCCCTGCTGGCGCTCGCCTGGATCGCCTGGCGGCGCTGGCAGCGCCCCGGCTGAGGCCTTGCTCAGGCGGCGATCAGGCCTTCACGGCTGACGTGGTCGAGGGTGTCGTCGAGCGCCTTGGCAAAGCGCTCGGTCAGCTGATCGATCTGCTGCTCGGTGATGATCAGCGGCGGACAGAACGCGACGCTGTTGCCGAGCGGACGACAGATCAGCCCGTGCTCCTGCGCGCGCCGCACGCAGTACTGACCGACGGCACCGCCCTCGAAGGGGCGTCGCGACGGTTTGTCGGCCACCAGTTCGACCGCGCCGATCATGCCGATGCCGCGTACCTCGCCGACCAGCGTGTGGTCGCTGAACGCCTGCAGGCGGCGCTGCAGGTAGTCGCCGAGCGTCGCGGCGCGCTCGTAGATCCGCTCCCGCTCGTAGATTTCCAGGGCCTTCAGCGCGACGGCAGCGGCGACCGGGTGTCCCGAGTAGGTGTAGCCGTGCCCGAACACGCCCACCTTGCCGCTCTGCTCGCGGATCGCCTCGTGCATGAATCCGGGGATCACCGCGGCGCTGATCGGCATGTAGGCCGATGACAGGGCCTTGGCCAGGGTCATCATCTGGGGCTGCAGATCGAAGGTGTCCGATCCGAAGCGTGCGCCGGTGCGGCCGAATCCGGTAATCACCTCGTCGGCCAGGAACAGGATGTCGTAGCGCCGCAGGATTTCCTGCACGCGCGGAAAATAGCCGGCAGGCGGCACCACCACGCCGCCGGCGTGCATGATGGCCATGGCCGCAGTGATCCACGCTGCGCCGTTGGCGGCGAACAGGGCCACCCGGTCGCCCCGCTCCAGACCGTCTTTCAGCAGGCCCCGGGCAAGGGTGGTCACCCTGTCG
>CAZOUC010000450.1:1276-2557 GCA_964582825.1 uncultured Enterobacteriaceae bacterium
CGGCAGGCGGCACCACCACGCCGCCGGCGCCGTTGACCGGCTCGGCGATGAAGGCGGCGACGGTGTCCGGCCCTTCGCGCAGGATCAGCTGTTCGAGCTTGTCGGCGAGACGCGCCGCAAACTCGTCCTCGGTTTCGCCGGGCCGGCCCTCGCGGTAGAAGTGCGGGCAGTCGGTCCGCAGCACGTGCAGCGCATCCAGCGGCAGGTCGAAGTGGGCGTGCATCGGCGGCAGACCGGTCAGCGCCGCTGACGCCACCGTGACGCCGTGGTAACCGCGGTCGCGGGCGATGATCTTGCACTTTTCAGGCTTGCCGATCGCGTTGAAGTAGTAGCGCAGCAGCTTGACCTGCGTGTCGTTGGCGTCGGAACCGGAATTGCCGAAGAAGCACACCGCGTCCGGCACCGGCACCATCCCGGCCAGGCGGTCGGCGAGATCCATGCCGGGGTGGTGGCACTTGCCGCCGAACATGTGGCCGTAGCTGAAGGTGCGCATCTGCTCGGCCGCGGTCTCGACCAGCTCCTCGTTGCCATAGCCGAGGGCCGTGCACCACAGCCCGGACAGGCCTTCGAGGTATTCCTTGCCGTCGTCGTCGTAGACGTAGACGCCCTTGCCGCGGGCGAGCATGAATTCGCCCTGCTCGTGGACCGTCTGCAGGTTGGTGGTCGGAAACAGCAGGTGCTCGTGGCTCATCGGTCGATGCCTCCCAGGCACAGGTACTTGATCTCGAGGTAGTCGTCCATGCCGTACTTGGACCCTTCGCGGCCGTTGCCCGATTCCTTCATGCCGCCGAACGGCGCCATCTCGTTGGAGATGATGCCCTCGTTGATGCCCTGGATGCCGAAGTCGAGGCCTTCGGCGACGCGCCAGATGCGGCCGACGTCGCGGGCGTAGAAATACGCGGCGAGACCGAACTCGGTGTCGTTTGCCATGGCGATGGCCTCCGCCTCGTCGCCGAAACGCAGCAGCGGCGCTACCGGGCCGAAGATCTCTTCGCGAAACACCCGCATGTCCGGAACGACTCCGGTCAGTACCGTTGGCTGCACGAAATTGCGGCCGAGCTCCGCCCGGCCACCGCCGGTAGCGACCGTGGCCCCGGAGCCCACCGCGTCGTCGATCATGGCGCAGACGTCGTTGGCGGCTTCCTCGGTGATCAGCGGGCCGATCTGCACGCCGTCCTCGCTGCCGTCGCCGACACGCAGTTCGCGCACCGCGGCGACCAGCTTCTCCGTGAACGCGTCGTAGACCCCGTCCTGCACCAGGATGCGGTTGGCGCAAACGCA
>CAZOUC010000451.1:0-2549 GCA_964582825.1 uncultured Enterobacteriaceae bacterium
CGGCCAGCGTAAGTTCACCGCCGTGATGGGCATGCCCTCGCTGGTGACGATTCCGAGCATCGAGGTGCCGGGCGAGGCCCGCGCCCGGGATATGCGCGCGATATACGTCAGTGGGGCTGTGCTGGCCGGCTGCCTGCTGCTTCTGGCAGCCGTTCACCTGCTTTACCAGGACCTGCCGACACTCTGGTACGCGGTCCTCGACCGAATCGCGACGCTGTAGGCCGAGAGGGAACCCCGGATGGAACTGATCGAAAAGGCCCTGGCCAAGGCCCGCAAGCAGCAGGAAAGCGGCCGCAGTCGCATGGTGCGCGCCCCGGCGGTTCCAGCACCCGAGGAGACCAGCGCGCCTAACCCCGTCAGCATCGACCGGATCGAGTACACGCAGACCCGCGTCGAGGAGTCGGCCGCCCAGTCCTGGGCGCGCAGCCGCCTGGTGGCCGCCGATTCTCACGGCGCCATCGCCGACGTGTTCCGCATGCTGCGCACCAAGGTGCTGCAGCAGATGCGCGACAAGGGCTGGCGCACCCTGGCGATCGCCGGCGCGACGCCGGGCGTCGGCAAGTCCACCGTCGCCGCCAACCTGGCGTTGTCGATGGCGCTGGACGCCAACCAGACCGTGCTGCTGGTCGACGCCGACATGCGCAAGCCGCAGGTGGCGAGCTATCTCGGCATTCACGCCGAATACGGCCTCGGCGACTACCTGACGTCCGACGTGCCGCTCGAGCAGGTGCTGGTCAACCCGGGCATCCCGCGCCTGGTGGTGCTGCCCGGCAAGGGGTCCTACGCGAACTCGGCCGAGCTGCTGGCGTCGAAGAAGATGCTGGCGCTGGTCGACGAACTGCGCAACCGCTACGACTCGCGCATGGTCGTGTTCGACCTGCCGCCCCTGCTGCGCACCTCGGACGCGCTGGCGTTCATGCCGCACTTCGACTGTTCGGTGCTGGTGGTCGAGGACGGCGGCAACACCGCCGAGGACCTGGTGGAGTCGCAGCGCCTGCTGCAGAACACGAACTTCCTGGGCTGGGTGCTGAACAAGGCCGCCAAGCTGCCCGGCGGCTACTATTACTGACACGAATCGGGATCCCTGATGTACGAAGCCTTTTACGGGCTGAGCCGTAAGCCGTTCTCGCTGACGCCGGATCCGGACTTCCTGTTCATGAGCCGCAAGCACGCCATGGCGCACGCGATGCTCGAGTACGGCCTGCAGAACCAGGCGGGTCTGTCGCTGATCACCGGCGAGGTCGGCTCCGGCAAGACGACGCTGATTCGCCACCTGCTGCGCTCGATGGACGAGCAGTTCACGGTCGGCGTGATCACCAACACGCACCGCGCCTTCGGCGAGCTGCTGACCTGGGTGCTGACCGCCTTCGACCTCGACATCGGCGAGCGCGACAAGGTCAGGCTCTACCAGGCCCTGGTCGAGTTCGTCGCCGCCGAGCACGTCGCCGGCCACCGCGTGGTGCTGATCGTCGACGAGGCGCAGAACATGGACGTCGAGACCCTCGAGGAACTGCGCCTGCTGTCCAACCTGAATCTCGGCGACGAGCTGCTGCTGCAGCTGGTGCTGGTCGGCCAGCCGGAGCTGCAGGACACCCTGAGCCGGCCGGAACTGAGCCAGTTCGCGCAGCGCATCTCCGTCGACCACCACATAACGGCGCTCGACTTCAACGAGACCCGTGATTACATCGAGCACCGCCTGCGTATCGCCGGCGCCGCCGAACCGATCATCGACCGCTACGCCTGCGCGGCGATCTATTATTACAGCCGGGGCATCCCGCGCTCGATCAACAACATCTGCGACATGGCCCTGGTGTACGGCTTTGCCGAGGAAGCGAAACCGGTCACCTGCGAGATCGTCATGGAGGTGATCCGCACCAAGCGCATCGTCCGTGAGCTGGCCGAGAAGCGCCCGCGCACCGAGGAGGACGCCAAGCTGCGCGAGATGGTGCTGGAGATCAAGGGCATCGACATCGCGCAGGCCGAACCGACACAGTAAGGACCCGGTGCCGCGGACCGGGACGATTCGAACGACAACGGGAGGTCACGGGAATGAGGCGCACGATGACAACGATGGCGGCGATCTGCGTCGCCGTGACGGTGCTGACGGCCTGCGACAGCCGCGAGGAACGCGCCGAGGGCTTTCTCGCCAGCGCCGAGGAGTTCGCCGCCGCCGGCGAGGTCGCCAAGGCGGACATCGAACTGCGCAACGCGCTCAAGCTGAACCCCCGCCTGGCCGGCGCTTACCGGCTGCAGGCCGAGCTCGCCGAGGACCGCAACGACTTTCCGGCCATGGGCCGCGCGCTGCGCAACCTCGTGCAGATCGACGAGTCCGACGTCGACGCCTGGGCGCAGCTCGCGATCCTCACCGCCCGCGGCGGTGACGCCGAGGGCCTGAACCGCGCCCTGGCGCGGCTGAACGAGCTCGCGCCGGAAGACCACCGCATCGCCCTGGCCCGGGCCATCGACAACGCCCGCCGCGGCCAGTTCGACGCGGCGCGCGATCTCGCCGCCGAGGCCTACGAACTGGCGCAGGAGGATCGGGACGCGCG
>CAZOUC010000452.1:0-2534 GCA_964582825.1 uncultured Enterobacteriaceae bacterium
ATCGGCCAGGGCAGGTCGCGGAGCCGCGCCGGATCGACGCCCTGCAGCAGCTGCAGGCCGAACGCGATCAGTACGCCACCCGAGGACGGTGGTGGATTGGTCAGCAACTGGAGGTCCCGGTATCGCAGGGTCAGGGGCTTGCGGCGCTCGACACGATAGCCGGCGATGTCCTCGGCCTGGAGCAGTCCCCCGTCACGACAGGCCTCGGCGATCGCCGCGCCCAGCTCACCGCGGTGGTACAGGTCCGGGCCTTCGCGAGCGAGCGCTTCGAGCGTGTCGGCCAGCGCCGGTTGCCGCAGACGTTCGCCTACGCCCGGCAGGCGGTCCGCGCCGCCGGCGGGCCGGTAATGCCGGCGCACCGAAGGCGTCGCGCGAAAGATCGGGCCGACGATGTGCATGATGCCGGCCTGGAACTCATTGAGCTCGACGCCCTCGCGTGCGAGTCGCACCGCCGGCTCGATGATCCGGCTCAGCGGCAGGCGGCACAGGTCCGCATGGATCGCGAACAGGCCTGGAATCACGCCCGGCACGGCGATCGATCCCCGACCGATGTGAAATTCCTGCGTCGTGGTGCCGAAGTCCGCCTGGATCGGGTAGAAGTCGAGTTCGGTCGAAGCGCGGCGTGCCGGTGTCTGGCAGAAGAAGTCGTAGACCAGCGGCTCGCCATCGGCCGGAGCCGCGAGCAGGAAGCCGCCGCCGCCGGGCGAGGCGAGCACCGGCTCGCTGCTGAACGCGGCGCACAGCGCGGCGAGTACGGCGTCGAAGGCATTGCCGCCGTCGTGCAGCATCTGCATCGCTGCGGCCGCGGTTTCCGGGTGGCCGCAGGCTACGGTTCCCGGCGTCGAATCCAGCGTCTGGCGCTCCGTCCCGTTGCAGGCTGCGCAGAGTATACGACGCGAAAACACCGGCCGGGCTTGCAATTTCCAGGTTCCTGGTCAACCATTACCGACGACGCCCGCCGCCAAGGAGCCGCCCGCCTATGAGATGACAGTGACGTGACAAAGCGATCTTGGAAATGATTTTCACCAGTAGGGAAACCCTTATTCATGGCGAAAAAATCCCACGCGAGACGCAAGGCCTACCAGCGCCAGCAGTACGAAGACCGCACTTATCACGAGGGAAAACACCGATCATCACGTAAGCAACGAAGCGCCGAACCCGGCAACGTCGTCGACATCTCGACGCACTCACAGCAACTGGCCACCGCCTACTCCCCAAGGCGCAGCGCCGCTCCCCTCGAACCCCGCACCGCCGCCCAGAAACGCTACATCGCCGCCATCAAGAGCAATTGCCTGACCTTCGGCATCGGCCCCGCAGGGACCGGCAAGAGTTACTGTGCCGGCGCGCTCGCTGCCCAGGCACTCGAGGCCGGTCAGATCGAACGCATCATCATCACCAGGCCCGCCGTCGAAGCCGGCGAACAGCTCGGTTTCCTGCCCGGCGACCTGGACGATAAATTCGCCGTGTACATCGATGCGTTCCGCGACATTCTCAACGAACGTCTTGGCGCGGGGACGGTCGAGTACTGCCTGCGCCACGGCCGCATCGTCGCGGCACCACTGGCTTTCATGCGGGGCAAGACCTTCAACAGCAAGACCTTCGTGATCCTCGATGAAGCCCAGAACACGTCGCTCGCGCAGATGAAGATGTTCCTGACCCGCATCGGCGAAGACTGCCGCGTGGTGATCAACGGCGACATCGAACAAAGCGACATCCGTGGCCCGAATGGACTCGCCGACGCCATCGCCCGGCTGCGTGGTCTGCCGGGCGTGTGTATCCACCGCTTCGAGCGGGACGACATCGTGCGCAGCGGCCTGGTGCGTCACATCATCGATCGCTACGAACTCGACGACTGAGGAGCCCGGCGGGCGTCGTCTTCCCGCGGCGCCCGCCACGTCTCCCGGTCACAGCTTTCCGCCCTGCAATTGATCTGCGCCAAGCGGCGCGAGTGCCCCGCTGATATCTTGCGGCCTCGACGAATCCGCTCGGAGGCTGCCGCCCAGACCGATGAAGGAAAGGCAAGACCGCGTGCTGTACGTCGTCACGGACCTCGACGGCACCCTCCTCGATGAACGCAGCTACACGTTCGACCCGGCGGTGCCGGCCATCGAGCGCCTGCGGCGGGTCGGCGGCCTGCTCGTGCTCAATTCGAGCAAGACCGCCGCCGAGATGACGCAGATCGCTGCGGCCATCGGTGGTCGCCCGTCCTTGATCTGCGAAAACGGGGCGCAGGTTCTGGTCCCGGGCACTGGCGATGCGCCGCCGCGGGAGCAGTCCTTCGGAACGCCGCGAGAGCGCCTGCTCGAAGCGCTCGCCGAACTGCGCTCCGGCGGCGCACGGTTTCAGGGATTCAACGACTGGACGATCGACGAGATCGTAAGGCGCACGGGCCTCGACCATGCCGCGGCGCGACGGGCGGCGCAGCGGGCGTACTCGGAGCCGATCGTCTGGGAAGGTACCGGCGCGGAGCGCAGCGCCTTCCTCGCTGCCCTGGAGGCGCGCGGCCTGCGCGGCGTCCAGGGCGGCCGCTTTCT
>CAZOUC010000453.1:0-2525 GCA_964582825.1 uncultured Enterobacteriaceae bacterium
GGGTTCACTCATGGCCAGGGCGCCGATCGCCGCACCGCTGACCAGGTCCGGCAGGTAGCGGCGCTTCTGCGCCTCGCTGCCGTTGCGGCGGATCTGGTTCACGCACAGATTGGAGTGCGCGCCGTAGGACAGCGCGACCGAAGCCGATGCCCGGGAGATTTCCTCCATCGCCACGACGTGCGCCAGGTAACCCATGCCGCTGCCGCCGTAGGCTTCCTCGACGGTGATCCCCAGCAGCCCGAGTTCGCCGAAACGGCGCCACAGGTCGGCCGGAAAGTCGTTCTCGGCGTCGATCTGCGCCGCTCGCGGCGCCAGTTCGGCCTGCGCGAACTGGTGAACGGTGTCGCGCAGCATGTCGATCTCTTCGCCGAGATCGAAGTTCAGGTTGGGCCAGGCCATGCTCATGTCGCTGTCTCCTTGTCGATGCCGGGCGTCCCGCCGGGGCCCTGCCGGCCATCTCCTTTACCGGTCAAGCTTACCAGCCGAGCGTTTCGCGGACGAAAGGAATGGTCAGCCTGCGCGCCGCCGCCAGCGAGGCCGCGTCGAGCCGTTCCAGCAGTCCGATCAGCGTCGCGGGGTCGCGCGGCGCGCGTTGCAGCACGTAGGTCGCGACCTCGGCCGGCAGCTGCAGGCCGCGGCGCGCGGCGCGCTGCACCAGGATGCGCTGCAGCTGGGCATCGTCGGGACGCGGCAGGCCAAGCTGCAGGCAGGCGCTCAGGCGCGAGACCAGGTCCGGCAGCCGCAGGCCCAGTTTCCCGGGCGGGCTGGTAGCGGCGAGCAGCAGGCTCTGCCCCGCTTCCCGGGCGCGGTTGAACAGGTGAAAGAAGCTCTGCTCCCAGTCGGCGTCTCCGGCGATGTTGTCGATGTCATCGACCGCCAGCAGGGTGAAATTCTCGAAGCCGTCCAGGGCCTGCGCGGGCAGGCCGTCGCGGATCTCCCCGAGCGGCAGGTAGGCGTTGCTGCGACCGGACTGAAAGGCCAGATGACAGGCCGCCTGCAGCAGGTGACTGCGTCCGGACCCCGGCGGACCGCTCAGGTACAGGCAGTCGCTGCGGCCACCGTCCACCAGGGCCCGCAGCGCGGTTACCGCATTCGTGCCGGCCGGCCCCTGGGGCAGGAAGTTGTCGAGCGTGGCGTCGTCGCGCAAGCCAACCGCGAGAGGCAGCTGCCGGCTGCTCAAGGCAACTGCCACCCGTAGCGCAGCGTGCCGGCGTCGTCGCCGGCCAGCGGGGACAGCACGCCGTCGAGCTCGATCTCCTGGCGCAGTCCGTCAAGCCCGGCATCGGTGTAGACCAGGAAATCGCTGGAGCCCCTGCGCACGTGGCTCACGCGCGCCGCACGAACCGCCGTCAGGCCCTCGAGGTATCGCGACACGCGCACGTAATCGTCGAAGTCGGCGATGCCCTCGACCCGCAGCGGCAGTGCGCGCGCTTCACCGGGCACCGAGCGGATCGCAAAGCGGCGCGACTGGGCTTCGGCCATGAAGTCGACAATCGTCGCCAGCGCCGGTCGCCAGCCGTCGCTGCGCACTTCACCGGCCAGCAGTTCGCCGTCCTGCTCGTAGCGCCAGTCGCTGAGCCAGGTGCCCGACGAGGTGCCGAGCAGGCGACCGACCAGCACCGCGTCGGCACCGTAGCGCCGCGACATGTCGTCGATGGGCTCGTCGTCGTAGTTCCACACCGTGCCCGGCCCCACCAGCAGGCGCTCCTCGAGGTCCTGCAGCGGCAACAGCAGGCGCAGGCCGCGCCGCCCCGCCTCGGCCTGCAGGGCATCGAGCCAGTCGGGCGCGGCATCGGCGGTCAGCAGGCGGCGCTCGCCGTCGTCGATGGCGAGCCACAGCAGCACGTCGGGGCGGTTCGCCGGCAGGATCGGTTCGCCGGCGCGGCGCAGCAGGTCGACGATCAGCGGCGCCTGGAACTCGAGCAGCAGGCGTTGCGCCGGCAACTCGAGCGGCGGGCCGCCCAGTGGGTCCGGCTGTTCCAGGGTCTGTTCGGTGGCGCCGTAGGAGTACTGCTGCAGCAGGCGGCCGGCGCGGCCGAGTGCGGCGATCACGGTCGGGTTGTCCAGGGTGGCGCGGCGCCCCGAGACGCGGACCAGGACTTCCTCGAGACCGTCCCGGATCGCCGCCTCGCGCTCGGCGGCCGCCTGGCTGGTCACCAGCACCTCGGTGGCATACAGGTCGTCGACGGCGCCGGCGGCCTGGGCCCAGGCAACGGCGAGCAGCGGAATCAGCAGCAGGGCTCGAGCTCTCATAAGGCCGCCATTATAGGCTCTGCACGGCGCCACGAACCGGCATTCCGCGCCCCCTGGCCAGGTTGATTTTCCCGCCTGCTAGAATGCCGCGTCATCCCTCGCAGCCGGGTCCGAACATGAGCGACGACGCCGAACCCCTCTCCTACCGCAGCGCCGGTGTGGACATCGACGCCGGCAACGCCCTCGTCGAGCGGATCCGCGACATCAGCCGGCGCACGCGTCGGCCCGAACTGTTCGGCGGCCTCGGCGGCTTCGCGGCCCTGTGCGAAATC
>CAZOUC010000454.1:0-2520 GCA_964582825.1 uncultured Enterobacteriaceae bacterium
CGTACAGGGATGTATTCACCGCGTGTCCCGGCGCGCCGGCCCGCAGCCTGCCGCACCCGAAACACAGGCCATCAGTCACGAAAATTGCTGTACTGCAGCGGAATGCCGAGATCGGCTTCGCGAAGCATCGCGATCACCTGCTGCAGGTCGTCGCGCTTCTTGCCGGTCACGCGGACCTGGTCGCCCTGGATCTGCGCCTGCACCTTGAGCTTGGCGTCCTTGATCATCTTGACGATCTTCTTGCAGGTCTCCGCGGGCACGCCGTGCTGCAGCTCGACCGTCTGCCTGACCAGCTTGCCTGACGGCTGCGGATCGCCCGGCTTCATCGCCAGCGGATCGATCTTGCAGCGCACCAGGGTGCCGCGCAGCATGTCGACCATCTGCTCGAGCTGGAACTCCGCCTCGGCGTGCAGGTTGACGACCCGGTCCTGGCGCTCGAAACCGGCGTCGACGCCCTTGAAGTCGAAGCGGTTGTCGACGGTGCGCTGCGCCTGGTCGACCGCGTTGGTCAGCTCGTGCAGGTCCACCTCGGAAACCACGTCGAATGAAGGCATCTCGCTCTCTCCCTGTTGCCACCACCATGCGCGGCGGGCGCAGCCGAACCTATAATGCCGGCGCATGTCCGACGCGACCGCCCAGCACGCCGCGCCCTGGCAGGTACTCGGTGCCGGCGCCATGGGCTGCCTGTGGGCCGCGCGCCTGGCGGCGGCGGGGCAGCCGGTCTGCCTGCTGCTGCGCAGCGCGGCGCGCCGCGCAGCTTATCACGGCCTCACCCTCGACGAGTCCGGACGCTGCCAGCACCTCCCGGCAGCGGCGACCGCCGTCGCCGACGCGCCAACGGTTCACAAGGTGCTGGTGACCACCAAGGCCTACGACGTGATCGACGCCGTCGACGGCCTGGCGCCGCACCTGGCCGCGGACGCGGAAGTGGTGCTGATGAGCAACGGCATGGGCTTTCACGAGGCGCTCGAGTCCCGGTACCCACGGCTCGCCCTGCACGCCGCGGTCACCACCGAGGGCGCCTGGTTGCGCGCGCCGTTTCACGTCGTCCACGCCGGCCGCGGCAGCACCGTCGTCGGCCCGATCGCCAACGCGACGCGTGCGCGCTCGGCCGCCCTCGCCGCAGAACTCGCCGCCAGCGGCCTGGCCATCACCGACAGTGCGGACATCGAGCGCGCGCTGTGGCAGAAGCTGGCGGTGAACTGCGCGATCAATCCGCTGACCGCCCTGCACCAGTGCCCGAACGGCGCGCTGCTCGACGACCCGCGGCGGCGCCGTGAGTTCGACGCGCTGCTCGCCGAGCTCGTCGACCTGCTGGACGGACTCGGACAACACGAGCTGGCGCGGGCCCTGCCCGATCGCGCCCGCGCCGTGGCGCGCGCCACGGCCGCCAATCGTTCCTCGATGGCGCAGGACCTCGCGGCCGGCCGACGCAGCGAGATCGACTACCTGAACGGCTTCCTGTGCCGTCTGGCCACGGACCGGGGCCTGCCCTGCCCCCGCAACCTGGCGCTGTGCCAGCGCATCCGGGAGCGTGAAGAACGGTGCGCCTGATCCTGGCGCTGGTGCTGCTCGGGGCCGCCGCCGTCCGCGCCGACGGCTTCGTGTCCCTGAACCTGTGCACCGACCAGCTGCTGCTCGAACTGCTGCCCCGCGAACAGGTGCTGATGCTGAGCCAGCTGGCCGCCGACCCGCACTACTCGTCGCAGGCTGGCCGGGCCGCCGGCATCCCCGCCTTCGACGGCTCCGCGGAGACGATCCTGCGCCTCGGACCGCAGCGGGTGCTGGCCGGCCGGTACGCGGCTCGGCCCGTCGTCAACACGCTCGAACGCCTGGGCATCGAGGTCAAGGTGTTCGAGATGCCGGTTACGATCGCCGGAACGCGGGAATTCATCACCGCCGTTGCGGCCGCCATCGGCCGGGAGGCGTCCGGGCGCGAGCTCGTCGACCGGATGGACGCGCGACTCGACGCCGTTGCATCCGCCGCGAGCGGGCCGCCGATGCCCACCCTGCTGTACCTGCCCAACGGCCTGACCACCGGCGCCAACACCCTGAAACACGAACTGCTGCAGCTGGCCGGCCTGCATAACCTGGCCGCCGGCGCGGGCATCGTCGGTTACGGCACCCTGTCCCTGGAGCGGATCGTGCGCTCGAGGCCACGCCTGCTGCTCTTCGACAGCGTCGAGCGGGGCGGCCGATCCCTGGCCCAGCGCCTGCAGCGGCACCCGGCCCTGGCCGGCGCGAGCGCGCAGCGCGCCACCATCCCGACGGCAACCTGGATCTGCCCCGGGCCCCAGATCGCCGCGGCCGCCGAGGCCCTGCTCGCGGTACGCCAGGCTGTCGACTGAGCGGCACCCGGCGACACGCCGCCTCTGCTACCCTGTGCCGCATCCGGCACAGTGCACCGGGCGACGAGGCGCCGCGTAAGCGCTGCGCATCAACAGGAGAGGCAAGGCATGGGTCACCGGCTATCGAGAATCTACACACGGACCGGCGACGACGGCACCACCGGACTCGGTG
>CAZOUC010000455.1:0-2519 GCA_964582825.1 uncultured Enterobacteriaceae bacterium
GGTCAAGAAGTGCGGTCACATGGGCGGCAAGGTGCTGGTACCGACCCAGGAAGCGGTGCAGAAGCTGATCGCGGCGCGCCTGGCGGCGGACGTCTGCGGCACGCCGACCATCGTCCTGGCACGCACCGACGCCAATGCGGCGACCCTGCTGACCAGCGACCACGACGACAACGACAAGCCGTTCATCACCGGCGAGCGCACCGCCGAGGGCTTCTACAACGTCAAGGCGGGCATCGAGCAGGCGATCAGCCGCGGCCTGGCTTACGCGCCCTACGCCGACCTGATCTGGTGCGAGACGGCGAAGCCGGACCTCGAGGAGGCGCGCGTGTTCGCCGAGGCGATCCGCAAGGAGTACCCGGACCAGCTGCTGGCCTACAACTGCTCGCCGTCGTTCAACTGGAAGAAGAACCTCGACGACGCGACCATCGCCAGGTTCCAGCGCGAGCTCGGCGCGATGGGCTACAAGTACCAGTTCATCACTTTGGCCGGCATTCACAGCATGTGGTACAACATGTTCGAGCTCGCCTACGGCTACGCGCGCAACGGCATGACTTCTTACGTGGAGCTGCAGGAGAAGGAGTTTGCGGCCGCCGACCGCGGCTACACTTTTGTCAGCCACCAGCAGGAAGTCGGCACCGGCTACTTCGACCAGGTGACGACCTGCATCCAGGGTGGCGCCTCGTCGGTAACGGCGCTGACCGGCTCGACGGAAGAAGAGCAGTTCCAGGTGGTGGCCAGCGACTGACCACCCTGCGTCGGTTCCTGCCTGGATCAACGGGCCCCGGCAGCGGTTCTGCCGGGGCCTTTTTTTGGAGATGGTTTCATGACCGACATTTCGACCTGCGACCTGTGTGACGCATACCCGGACGAGGTCCAGGTCGCGGAGCCGATCCTGAGGAGTTTCGGCGGGCGCCGGGCCTTCGGCGGACAGGTGGTCGTCATCCAGTGCCACGAGGACAACTCCCTGGTTCGCGACGCGGTCGCCGAACCCGGTAACGGCCGGGTACTGGTGGTCGACGGCGACGGCTCGGTGCGACGTTCTCTGCTCGGTGACCAGCTGGCGGCGAACGCGGTCAAGAACGGCTGGGCCGGCGTCGTCGTGCACGGCGCGATCCGTGATGTCGACGTCATCGCCACGCTCGACCTCGGCGTGATGGCGCTGGCGCCGGTGCCGATGAAGACCGAGAAGCGCGGCATGGGCGACCGCGACGTGTCGGTGCGCTTTGCCGGAATCACCGTGCGTGCCGGCATGTACCTGTATGCGGACAACGACGGCTTGATCGTCGCCGACCGGGACCTGCTGTCCGACGGTACGGCCGACGACGCGTGAGCCGCGCCTGATGGGCCCCGGGCCGCGGTTCGGCGCGGTCGGCGTCGAGGGTTTCCTGCGCGAGTACTGGCAACGCGAGGCGCTGCTGCTGCGCCAGGCCTTTGCCGGCTTCGAGTCCCCTCTGAATGCCGACGAACTCGCCGGGCTTGCCCTCGAGGAGGAAGTCGAGTCGCGGCTGGTGGTCGAGCGTGGCGCGGACGGTCCCTGGCAACTGCAGCACGGCCCGTTCACGGCAGAGGAACTGTCATCGTTGCCCGGGCGCGGCTGGACCCTTCTCGTACAGGCCGTCGATCAGTGGGTTCCGGCGGCCGCCGCGCTGCGGCGGCGATTCGATTTTCTGCCGGGCTGGCGTCTCGACGACCTGATGTTCAGTTTCGCCCCACCGGGCGGCGGCGTTGGCCCGCACTTTGACCACTACGACGTGTTTCTGCTCCAGGCCAGCGGCCGTCGCCGCTGGCGCATCGGCCAGCGCTGCGACGATTCGACGCCGCTGCGCGACGACACGGCGCTGTCGATCCTGACCGAATTCCGTCAGCGTGAGGAGCACCTGCTCGAGCCCGGTGACATGCTGTACCTGCCCCCGGGCCTGGCCCACTGGGGCATCGCCGAGGACGATTGCATCACCATTTCGGTCGGTTTCCGCGCGCCGAGCGCCGTGGAACTGCTCGGCGCACTCGCCGATCAGGTCGCAGGCCGTCTGCCCGACTCGCTGCGCTACCGCGACCCGCTCGGCGCGGCGCCGACGCGGCCGGGTGAACTGCCCGAGGCAACGCTGGACGCGGTGCGCGACTTGCTGGCGCCGCTGATCGCGGATCGCGCCGTGCTGGCCGAGGCCTTCGGGGCGCTGGTGACGGAGCGGCGATACCCCGCCGAACACGGCACGTCGGACCTGGATGCCGATGGCCTGCTGTCGGCGCTGCGCGCTGGCGCCGGTCTGGAACGTCACCCGGCGGCGCGCTGGGCCTGGTTCCGGCACGACGCGCAGGCCCGCCTGTTCGTCGACGGCCAGGGCCTCGACTGCCCGCAGCCGCTGGCACGTCGCCTGGCCGATGAGGCCAGCAGTCTGACCCTGGCGTGGTTCGAGGCGCTCGGCGCAGTGGATCGGGAGCGGGTGGCGGAGCTGCTCGCCGCGGGTGCCCTGCGACTCAGGGACTGAGCATGGCCCGGATCAGCCGCTCGTAGCGGCGGC
>CAZOUC010000456.1:0-2503 GCA_964582825.1 uncultured Enterobacteriaceae bacterium
CATGGCGATGGCCGGCGCGGTGCGTTACGACCACGCGGTGTCGCTGCTGCGCCTGTGGTGGATTCCGCACGGTGTCGGTGCCGACCTCGGCGCGTACGTCAATTACCGGCTCGACGAACTGCTCGGACTGCTGGCCCTCGAGAGTCACCGCAACCAGTGCCTGGTGATCGGCGAGGATCTCGGCACCGTGCCGCGCCAGCTCACCCGGGAGATGCTCCGACACCACGCCTACAGCTACCGCGTCCTGTATTTCGAGACCGATGCCAAGACCGGTCGACTGCTGCCTCCCGAGGCCTACCCGGCCGAAGCGGTGGCGACCGTGTCCACGCACGACCTGCCGACCCTGGCCAGCTGGTGGGACGGCTCGGATCTGGATCTGCGTGCCGAGCTCGGTCTGCTCAAGACCGAGGAAATCCACCGGGAAATGCTGGCCGCACGCGTCCGCGACCGCCAGCACATGATCGATGCCCTGCGCCAGAGCGGGTTGTGGCAGCGGCCGATCCGCGCCCGTGACATTCCGGTCATGACCCGGGAGCTCAACGGGGCGGTGCATCGTTTCCTGGCGCGCAGCCGCTCCCGGGTGATGATCGCGCAGATCGAAGACCTGCTCGGCATGCTCGACCCGGTCAACGTGCCGGGTACCTTCCAGGACCACCCGAACTGGCAACGCAAGCTGACCGCCCCGGTAGAGGGCCTGCTCGAGCGCCCGGACGTGCGGCGCCTGCTCGAACTGATGGCCGAAGAGCGCGGCGACTCCGGGGCCGGTTTACAGGGCTGAGTGCCGAACTGCTATGCTTCCCGGAGTCGGGTTTCCGGAATCGGAGCGATGAGCGAGCAGGACCCACAGCAGGAACGACGCGCGAGTCCGCGCCGCTGGGTGATGATGCGCGTGGTCGTGGACGACCAGCAGAGCGTGCAATTCGGCAACACCGTCAACGTGTCCGATACCGGCATGCTGATCGAGCGCATTCCGGAACTCGAGCTGGAGCTGGACCAGGTCGTCAACGTGGTCGTCGAAGGCATGCTGCCGGAAGGCGAGGGCGACGCCGACGGACGCCGGATGATGGTGGTCCGGGTGACCGACCGGCTCGTCGCGCTGACGTTCCTGCCCTGAGGCGCGTTGATCCGGCTGCCGGCCGGATCGTGCATCAAGCCCCGGCTGGCGTTCTGGACTTCACCCTTGCCTTCGTCCTCGCCTTCGCCTTCGCCTTCGCTTTCACCTTCACCTTGGGCCTTGCCCTTGCTTTCCCTTTCGCCCTCGACGTGGCTCCGGCGCTGACCCTGGCCTTTGTTTTTGCTTTGGCCGCCGTGCCGGCCCCGGCCTCCTTCCGCCGCGGACGCCGGCCGAGGCGGGCGGCCGGTTTCGCTGCCGGGCGCAGACCGGCCACGGCCTCGAGTTCCGCCAGCGCGTCCTCCATGTAGTCGATCAGACGCTGCACCTGCGGCATGGAACGGCGACAGGCGGTGATGCCGAAGTCGATGTTGTCGACGTTGCTGACGAGCGTGATGTTGGTGGCGATGCCGTGGAAGGGCACCGAGACCGGATACATGCCGTCCAGCCGGGCGCCGTTCCAGTACAGTTGGCGTCGCGGCCCGGGCACGTTGGAGATGATCGTGCTGACCGGCGGAAAGCGTCCCGACAGGCCGAGCAGGGTCAGCAGCAGCAGCGGCGCCTGCGTCACCATCGTGTAGATCTCGACCTCGCGCCGGCTCATGCCGCTGAGCTGGCCCTTGGCGGCGGCCATCGATTCCTGGATGGTGCGGAAGCGTCGCTCCGGGTCCTTGACGTTGGTGGCGAGATCGGTGGTCAGAAAGCCGATCGCGTTGGCCGAGTCGACGTCGTCGTCCTCGCGCAGCGAGATCGGCGCCATCGCCTTGAGTGACTGTGCCGGCAGCTCGCGCTGTTCCACGAGGTAGCGGCGCAGGGCGCCCGAACACATCGCCAGCACGGCGTCGTTGAGCGTGCCGTCGAGGGCGCGGCCGACGGTGCGGATACGCTCGAACGGCCAGGACTGGGCGACGAAGCGCCGGGCGCCGGTGATCTGGGTGTTGAACGCGGTCTTCGGGATGCGCCGCCAGGGTACCGAGAGCTTGCCGCCGCGACCGACCCAGACGCTGGCGTACTGGCGCATCGCCTTGGCGATGTTCACGGTACTGCCGTACTGCGCCTGGACCATTTCGAGAACGGCGCGCAGTTCCTGCTCGCTGGGCCGCGGCTGGGCCGCTTTCGGCGGCAGGCTCTCCTTGTACGCCTGGTAGGCCTCCATCGAGAACGGTGAGTAGCTCATGCGGGCCCGCGGACTGGTCGACATCATGCTGTCGGTCATGTGCATGGCGCCGACCCCGTCAATCGCGCAGTGGTGCACCTTGAAGTAGGTGGCGACCTGGCGGTTCTGCAGGCCCTCGATCAGGTACAGCTCCCACAGCGGTCGATTGCGATCCAGCAGCTGACCGTGCAGGCGTGATACCAGCGCGAACAGTTCCCGGTAACGGCCGGGCCTGG
>CAZOUC010000457.1:0-2502 GCA_964582825.1 uncultured Enterobacteriaceae bacterium
GCAGCAGCTCGCAGACCTGGTCGACCACCGGGTTACCCTCGACGGCAAAACGCACGCTGGCGAAACCGAGCACGGCGCCGAACAGCAGGCCGAGCGCCACCAGCGCCAGCAGCGCCGCCGCGACCGGGTGATTGGCGACCAGTTCGAGCATCGTTCAGAGCAGTCCCGGGAAGCCCATGAAGGCGAGCGACATCAGGCCCGCCGTGATCATGCCGATGGCGGCACCGCGAAACGGCACGGGGACGTCGGCGGCGGCGATGCGCTCGCGCATCGCGGCGAACAGGATCAGGACCAGCGCGAAACCGGCGGCGGCGCCGAACCCGTACAGCGCCGAGTGGAGGAAGTCGTGCTGCTTGTTGCTGTTGAGCAGCGCGACCCCGAGCACGGCGCAATTGGTCGTGATCAGCGGCAGAAACACGCCGAGCACGCGGTGCAGCAACGGACTCGTCTTGTGTACGACCATCTCGGTGAACTGGACCACGACCGCGATCACCAGGATGAAGGCGATGGTCTGCAGGTACTCGAGACCGAGCGGCTCGAGCAGGTAACGGAACACCAGGTAGCTGCAGATCGACGCGAGCGTGAGCACGAAGGCGGTCGCCAGGGACATGCCCATGGCCGTCTCCAGCTTGTTCGACACGCCCATGAACGGGCACAGTCCGAGAAACTGCACCAGTACGAAGTTGTTGACGAGGATCGCCCCGATCAGGAACAGGGCGTAGTCGGCAAGCATCGCTCGATCCGTCCAACGCGGCTCCGGACGCTTATCCTAGAGCCGTACCGGAAGCCTCGCAAAGCCTGTGAATTCATAACCTTAGAACAGGCACCGGGCCCATGCGCGAATCCAGATCAACGGATCCGCATGCCCGGCCGGGCGCCGCTGTCCGGGGCGAGCAGCCACAGGTCTTCGCCGCCTGGCCCGGCACACAGCACCATACCCTGCGATACGCCGAAGCGCATTTTCCTCGGCGCGAGGTTCGCCACCACGACCACCAGGCGGCCGACGAGGTCCTCCGGAGCGTACGCCGCGCGGATGCCCGCGAACACCTGGCGCTCTTCGTTGCCGAGATTCAAACGCAGTCCCAGCAGCTTGTCGGCGCCTTCGACGAAGTCCGCGGCGAGCACCTCGGCCACGCGCAGGTCGATGCGGTTGAAATCGTCGATCGTGATCTCGTCGGCGATCGGCTCGACGTCGGCCTCGGCTTTGGTCTCGGGAGCCGGCGCCGCGCTCGCCGCGGTATCGGCCCTGCCGGCCTCGACCATGGCGTCGACGCGCCCGGCGTCGATGCGCGCCATCAGCGGCTGGAACTCATCGAGCCTGTGGTCCAGCAGCACCGTGTCGAGGTCGGTCCAGTCGAGCGGGGCGCGCAGGAAGGCGCGGGCCTTGTCGGCCATCGCCGGCAGCACCGGCGCCAGGTAGGTCATCAGCACCCGGAACAGGTTGATGCCGGTGCTGCACACGGCCTGCACGGTGGCGGCCTGCTCCGGGTCCCTGGCCAGCACCCAGGGCTTGCGGGTGTCGATGTACTGGTTGGCGCGGTCCGCCAGGGCCATGATCGAGCGGATCGCCTTGCCGTACTCGCGGCGCTCGTACAGCGCGGCGATGTCCTCGCCGGCGCGCTGCAGGTCGGCCAGCAGGGCCTCGTCATCGAGCACCGGAGCCAGCCGGTTGCCGAAGCCCTTGCGCAGGAAGCTCGCGCAGCGGCTGGCGATGTTGACGACCTTGCCGACGAGATCCGAGTTGACCCGCTGCACGAAGTCTTCGAGGTTCATGTCGATGTCGTCGACACCGCCGCCGAGCTTGGCGGCGATGTAGTATCGGAAGTATTCCGGTTCGAGGTGTTCCAGGTAGGTGCGGGCCAGCACGAAGGTGCCGCGCGATTTCGACATCTTCTGGCCGTTGACGGTCAGAAAGCCGTGTACGTGCACCGTGTCGGGGCGGCGGAACCCGGCACCCTGCAGCATCGCCGGCCAGAACAGGGTGTGGAAGTAGGCGATGTCCTTGCCGATGAAGTGGACCAGTTCGGCGCGGCTGTCCGGGCCCCAGAACGCGTCGAAGTCGAGATCGAGGCGCCGGCACAGCACACGGAAGCTGGCCATGTAGCCGATCGGCGCATCGAGCCAGACGTAGAAGTACTTGCCCGGCTGGTCGGGGATCTCGAAGCCGAAATAGGGCGCGTCGCGCGAGATGTCCCAGTCCTGCAGGCCCGCCGAGAACCACTCGTCGAGCTTGTTGGCGATTTCCGGCTGGATCCCGCCACTGCGGGTCCACTCGCGCAGCATCGGCTCGAAATCGCCGAGACGGAAGAACAGGTGTTCGGACTCGCGGCGCTCGGGCGTGGTGTTGGACAGCACGGAAACCGGGTTCTTCAACTCGGTCGGCGTGTAGGTCGCGCCGCAGACTTCGCAGTTGTCGCCGTACTGGTCCGGCGCGTCGCAGCGCGGGCAGTTGCCCTTGATGAAGCGGTCCGGCAGGAACATGCCGACCTCGGCGTCGTAGGC
>CAZOUC010000458.1:0-2499 GCA_964582825.1 uncultured Enterobacteriaceae bacterium
CAGACGGGCTGCCCGAGTTCGCTTTCCCGTACGTGAACGGCGCCGAGGACATCCGCCTCGCGGTCGACATCTGCCGGGAACATCAGCTCGGCGCATCGGTGTCGGTTTTCGAGCCCGGGTTCCTGCGCGTGATCCTGTCGGCGCACCGCGCCGGCACGCTGCCGGCCGGCACCCTGGTCAAGTTCTACTTCTCGTCCGGCGGCTACTTCGCCGGCAGAGACCCGATCTTCAGTCCGCCGCCGATCGTCGAGGCCCTCGACCTGTACCTGGCGATGATCGAAGGCACCGGACTGCCCTGGGGGGTGGCCTGTCTCGGCGGCAGTCTGCTCGACACGCCGATTCCGCGCCTGGCGCTCGAGCGTGGCGGGCACCTGCGCGTCGGTCTCGAGGATCACCCGGGCGCCGACAGCAACCTGGCCGAGATCGAGCGCGTTCGCGCGCTCTGCGAGCAACTGGGCCGGCCACTGGCGAGCTGCGCCGAGGCGGTGGAGATCCTGGGTCTGCCGGACTGAGCAGGCGGTAGCGAAGTCTCTACTCGACCTCAGGGATGCGGCCCGGGGCCGTGCGTGTGGTGGTCCTCGGGTTCCCAGCTGCCGACCTCGGTCCAAGGGTCCGGGTGCGGAAATTCGCTGACGTGCAGCTGGCCATGCTCCCATTCCGGCTGGTGGCGCAGGTCGTAACGGGCCACCTTGACGATCGACATGCACAGCAGCAGGGCGACCACCAGCAGCGGCGCGCCGCCGACGATGCTCGCCGTCTGCAGCGTTTCCAGGCCGCCCAGCAGCAGCAGGGTCACCGGCATCACGCTCAGCGTGAAAGCCCAGAACAGGCGGTTCCAGCGCATCGGCTCGACATCGATCTCGCGCTGTACCACCGACGCGAGAATGTAGGAGATCGAGTCGAAGGTGGTCGCGGTGAAGATCACAGCGAGTACGGTGTAGGTGGCGATGACCAGCGGCCGCAGCGGCAGTGAGCCGAGGATCGCGAAGATCGCGGCGGTGGGCGACTCGTTGTTGAGGATGTGCACCACGTCCACTTCGCCGGACAGCTGCAGGTACAGGCCCAGGTTGCCGAGCACCATGAAGAACAGGAAGCAGCCGAGCGTGCCGAAGAAGATCGAGCCGACGACCATCTCGCGGATGGTGCGACCGCGCGAGATGCGCGCGATGAACAGACCGACGCTCGGCGCGAAGGCCAGCCACCAGGCCCAGTAAAAGATCGTCCAGTCCTGCGGGAAGTGCGTGCGCTCGAAGTTGTCGAAGCCGCCGAAGGGTTCGATCCAGGTGGCCATGTGGACGATGTTGGCGAGCACCCGCCCGAGCGCGTCGATACCGGTGTTGGCCATGAACACGGTCGGCCCGGCGATGAATGCGAAACCGAGCAGGCCGAGGGCCAGCCACAGGTTGATCCTGGACAGGGACTGGATGCCGCGCCTGAGCCCCATCCAGGCGCTGGCGCCGAAAATGCTCGTGCACAGCAGCAGCACGAAAATCTGCGTCGCGAGGTTGCGCGGTGCGCCGAACAGTTCGTGCAGGCCCTCGTTGATCAGCGGCGCGGCCAGGCCCAGGGTGGTGGCGCCGCCGCCGAGCATGCCGAATACGAACAGCACGTCGATCAGCACGCCGGTCCGGCCGTGGGCGCGCCGCTCGCCGATTACCGGCAGCAGCGCCTCGGAGACCTTCAGCACGTTGCGGTCCCGCACGTAGTAGAAGTAGGCGATCGGCAGCGCCGGAATCAGGTAGATCGACCAGGCGAGCGGGCCCCAGTGAAAGATGCCGTAGGCGGCGGCCCAGCGCGCCGCTTCGACCGATCGCGGCTCGACCTGGAACGGCGGTGCCTGGTAGTAGTAGGCCCACTCGATCGTGCCCCAGTACAGGATCGACGCACCGATACCGGCACAGAACAGCATCGCCGCCCAGGAAAGGGTCGAGAATTCGGGATTCTCGTCGGGGTGGCCGAGCGAGATCTTGCCGATGTCGCTGAACACGATGAAGATCATGAAGATCGCGGCACCGGCGCCGAGGGCCAGGTACAGAAAGCCGAAGTTGTCGGTCAGGAAGGTCTTGGCGAGCTCGACCCAGGCGGCGCCCTGCTCCGGGTACAGGATCAGCGGCAGCGTGACCGCCAGCAGCAGGCCCAGCGCGCCAAAGAAGGTCGGTCTGTCGATGAGGTCGAAACTGTCGGATCGGGGCAAAACGGATTCCCAGCCGGCGCGACGCTGCGCAACATACCACGTTGCGGCCCCCGACTCGTCCCGGGTCGCCGGTGCCAGCGCGCTCACGCATGAGCTAAACTCGCGTCTCGCTCACCGGAGACCCGTCCGATGCCCACCATCCGCTCCCTGCTGGTTTGCTGGCTGATCAGCCTGCTGGCTGCCGCCGGTGCCCGCGCCACGCCCGATTCCGCAGTCGACCTGGTGCTGCTCAACGGCCGCGTATACAGCATGGACGCCGCCGGCACCGTGGCCGAGGCGATCGCCATCCGCGAGGATCGCATCGT
>CAZOUC010000459.1:0-2499 GCA_964582825.1 uncultured Enterobacteriaceae bacterium
GCTTCGATCTCGCGCTCGCCTACTACATGAAGCAGGCGGCGCGCACGCGCGACGTCGGCGTCACCGCCCATGCGCTGCGCATCGCGCGCCACGTCGGTGCCGAGGAGCAGGCCCTGCAGCTGGCCCGGCTGTGGGTCGAACTGGCACCGGACGACCCGCAGGCGCGAATGAGTTTCGCCGAGGAACTGACCCGTGCCGGCCGGCCCTTCGAAGCGCTCGCGCAGATGCGTGTGGTGCAGGAACGCCAGGGTCGCACCAACTTCACCGGCATCGTCTCCGCATCACTGGAAGGCCCGGCGGACGAGCGCGGCGTGATGCTGGCCGACATCGACGGGCTGCAGCGGCGGCACCCGGAATCGACCGACCTGCTGCTCGCGCAGGCCCTGCTCCAGAACAGTCTAGACCGGCCCGACGCCGCCCTCGATTCCCTTGCGCGACTGCTCCAGCTCGAGCCTTCGCAGCGCCAGGCGGTGGTCCTCGAAGCGCGTATCCTGCTGCAAAAGGGCGACACCGAGGGCGCCCTGCAGCGCATGGAGTCGATGCTGTCTGAGACGCCCAACGACGCGCGCCTGCGCCTCGACTACGCCAAGCTGCTCACCCAGGTGGACATGAAGGCCGCCGAGGAGCAGTTCGAGATCCTCGTCGACAGCCACGCCAACGATGGCGAACTGATCCTCGCGCTGGCGATGATCTATCGTGAAAACGAGCGTCGCGGCCCGATGCGCGAGCAGTTGCGCCACCTGTTGGCCATCGGTCAGCAGGAAGACTCGGCGCACTTCTACCTTGCGGTCGACGCCGAGGAAAACGGGGAACTCGAACGGGCTGCGGAGCACTACTTCTCGGTCGGCCCCGGTCGCCTGTTCGGTCCGTCGATCCGGCGCGGCGCCGAGCTGCTCGCCAGGAGCGGTCGCCTGGACGATGCCCGCGCCCGCCTGTCGCAACTCGCCGCGGAGCGCCCGCAGAGTGCCGCCGACCTGGCCATGCTCGAGGCCAACCTGCTCGGCGACGAGGGGCTCTACGACGACGCCTACGTGGTGCTCAGCCTGGCGATCGCGGCCGACCCCGACAACAGCAACCTGCTGTACGCGCGCTCCCTGGTCAGCGACCGGCGCGACGACATCGCGGGCGTCGAGCGCGACCTGCGCGAAATCCTGAGCCAGAACCCGGACAGCGCGATGGCGCTCAACGCGCTCGGCTACACCCTGACCAACAAGACCGACCGCCACGACGAAGCGCTGGCACTGATCTCCCGGGCCCTGGAACTCAGGCCCAACGACCCGGCGATTCTCGACAGCATGGGCTGGGTGCACTACCGCCTGGGCAATTACGAGCTCGCCCTGAGCTACCTGCAGCGGGCGTTTTCGCAGTTTCCCGACCCGGAGGTCGCGGCTCACCTCGGCGAGGTGCTGTGGGTCCTGGGCCGGCAGCAGGAAGCCCGCAGGATCTGGCAGGACGCGCTGGAGAAGTCGCCGGACTCGGAGATCGTCCAGGACACGGTGAACCGACTCGCGGACCAGCTGATCGAGCCGCCCCGGGACGCCCTGGAACAACCCTGACGGCGGAGGGCCGATGCGTTCGCTGCTCGCCGTCGTCGTCCTGAGCCTGTTGCTGCCCGGCTGCGCCTGGTTCCGGCCCGGGCCGCCGGCGGTCTACGACGGCGACCCCGCCTCGCTCGAGCGCTTCGAGATCCGTGGCCGCGTGGGACTGCGCGGCGGCGGCAGCGCCAATCTGAACTGGCGCCAGGACGGCAGCAGCTACCGCATCGTGCTGACCGGACCGTTCGGGACGGGCCGCGTCGACATCGAAGGCGATGACGACTTCGTCACCTGGGAGGACGACAGCGGTCGACGGGTCAGTACCGATGGGGCTGAGGATCTGCTGCGAAGCCAGCTCGGCTGGACCCTGCCGCTGCAGGCGCTGCGCTAATGGGTGAGGGGCCTGCCGAGGCCGGACCAGCCGATCGGCCGCTTCCGCATGGATTCCGGGCAGCTGCAGGCGCTCGAGCAGGACGGCTGGCTGCTGCAGATCGACCGGTACCAGGAGCTTGGCGAAGGCGTACTGCCGGGTCGCCTGATCCTGCAGCAGGACCAGACCCGCATCACCCTGCTGATCAGCGAATGGGTACTGCCCTGAGCGCGGCTCCAGGTCCTGCGCAGCTCACGCTGCCCGCACCGGCCAAGCTGAACCGGTTCCTGCACGTCACCGGTCGGCGGCCCGACGGATACCACACGCTGCAGACCGTGTTCCAGTTCGTCGAGCTGAGCGACACGCTGGAGCTGCGGCGCCGCGACGACACGGAGTTGCGCCTGCACGGCGACGGCGCCGGGCTCGGTGAGGACAATCTGGTACTGCGCGCCGCGCGGCTGCTGCAGCAGCACTGCGGGTCCCCGCTCGGCGCCGACCTGACGGTACACAAGCGCATCCCGATGGGCGGCGGTCTCGGCGGGGGCAGCTCCGACGCCGCGAGCACGCTGCTCGGTCTCGACCGGCTCTGGGGGC
>CAZOUC010000460.1:0-2492 GCA_964582825.1 uncultured Enterobacteriaceae bacterium
CCAGGAGGCGCCGCTGCCGAACAGACCGAGCCCGAACAGCCAGCCGCGCCACAGCACGGTGCGCGGTGCCGCTTCCCGGCAGCTCCACAGCAGCAGCAGCAGGGCAAGCGGCGCCAGCGGCCAGAGAGAAAAAGGGGCAAAGGCGCCGGTCAGCAGCAGGCCGGCGGCCAGTGCCGCCGCGTGGCCTGCCCAGCGCACTACTCGTCTTCCCGCAGGCTGAGGCGGAGCAGGTGGATCTGCCGGCTGTCGGCGTTGAGCACCTTGAAGCGGAAGCCCTCGACGGTGGCGACCTCGTTGCGTCGCGGCAGGTAGCCGAAGCGCTGCATGACCAGGCCGCCGATGGTGTCGAACTCGTCCTCGTTCAGCTCGGCGTCAAAGTACTCGTTGAATTCCTCGATCGGCGTCAGCGCGCGGATCAGGTAGTCGTTGCTGGAGATGCGCCGGATGAAACTGTCCTTGCGCTTGTCGTACTCGTCGGCGATGTCTCCGACAATCTCCTCGAGAACGTCCTCGATGGTCACGAGGCCGGCCACGCCGCCGTACTCGTCGATGACGATCGCCATGTGGTTGCGGTTCTCGCGGAACTCGCGCAGCAGCACGGTCAGGCGCTTGCTCTCGGGTATGAAGGTCGCCGGCCTGAGCAGAGCCTGCAGTTCGAGGTCTTCGGGGTCCGGACGCAGGGCGTGCCAGAGCAGGTCCTTCGCCAGCAGGATGCCCTTGACGTCGTCGCTGGTCTCCGCGACGACCGGGTAGCGGGAGTGGCCGGCGTCGACGATGCGTTCCAGGATCGCCTGCGGTTCCTCGTCGATCTTGATCACCACCATCTGCGGCCGCGGGATCATCACGTCCCGCACCTGCATGCCGGTGACCTCGATCGCGCCCTGAATGATCTCGTGGGTATCGCCGTCGATCACCTCGTTGTCGGCGGCGATCTGCAGAACTTCGAGCAGTTCCTCGCGCGAACGCGGTTCGTGATTGAACGCCTGGGCGATCTTCTCCAGCCAGGTCTTGTCGCCGCTCTCGCTGCGCTCGTCACTCACGGTACTGCCTCGTCGACCAGGTAGGGATTGGGAAAACCCAGCGCGGCCAGCAGCTCGGCTTCACGTGATTCCATGCGTGCCGCGCCCGCTTCGTCCTCGTGGTCGTAGCCGAGCAGGTGCAGGCAGCCGTGCACGACCAGGTGTGCCCAGTGCGCGTCCTGCGCCTTGCGCTGTTCGCAGGCTTCGCGACGCACCACCGGTGCGCAGAGCACCAGATCGCCGAGCAGTGGCGATGCCGCTTCGTCGGGAAACTCGCATGGAAACGCCAGTACGTTGGTCGCGTAGTCGCGGCCGCGGTACTGGAGGTTGAGGCTGCGGCCCTCGTTTTCGTCGACGATGCGCAGGTCGACCTGCGCCGACGGGCGCTCGGCGAGGGCCGCGGCTACCCAGGCCGCGAACTGGCGACTCGAGGGCAGTTCGTCGTCACCGGATGCATTGACCAGTTCCAGCGTCGCCGCGCTCATCGTCCGCTGCCTCCGGGCTCGGGGACGGTTGCATCGTACGCCTCGTAGGCTTCGACGATGCGCTGCACCAGCGGGTGGCGAACCACGTCGCCGGGACTGAAGCGGGTGACGCCGATACCGGGTACCCCGCGGAGTATGTCGAGCGCCTGACGCAGCCCCGACGGCACGCCGCGCGGCAGGTCGATCTGGGTGATGTCGCCGGTGATCACCGCGCTGGAGCCGTGGCCGATTCGGGTCAGGAACATCTTCATCTGTTCCGAGGTCGTGTTCTGCCCTTCGTCCAGGATGATGTAGGCGTTGTTGAGCGTGCGGCCGCGCATGTAAGCCAGCGGCGCCACCTCGATCACGTTGCGTTCGATCAGCTTGTGCACCGTGTCGAAGCCCATCATCTCGTAGAGGGCGTCGTAGAGGGGGCGCAGGTACGGGTCGATCTTCTGCGCCAGGTCGCCGGGCAGGAAGCCGAGCTTCTCGCCGGCCTCGACAGCTGGCCGCACAAGAACGATACGACGTACTTCGTCGCTTTCCAGCGCCGCGACCGCGCAGGCGACCGCGAGGTAGGTCTTGCCGGTGCCGGCCGGTCCGATACCGAAGTTGATATCGTGGCTGCGGATCGTCTGCACGTAGTTCAGCTGGTTGCGGCTGCGCGGTCGGATCAGGGCGCGGCGCGTGCGGATCGTGTCGCGGCCGCCGCCGTCGTCCTCGTCCCCGCCTGGCTCGGCGGCGCCGGCGCTCTCGCGCAGCTGCAGGTGCACCTGTTCCGGGCTGACGTCGCCGTCCCGGTCGGTCTGGTCGTACAGGCGGCCGAGCACGCGCGCGGCGGCCTCGGAAGCCTGCAGCTCGCCCTCGATGTAGAAACGATTGCCGTGCCCGCGGATGACGACGCCGAGGCGCGACTCGATCTGGCGCAGGTGCTCGTCGAACTGACCGCAGAGCGCCGCGAGCCGGAGGGCGTCATTGGGTTCGAGCAACAGGTCGACTACGGGCGCGG
>CAZOUC010000461.1:0-761 GCA_964582825.1 uncultured Enterobacteriaceae bacterium
GCGGGTCGTCGTCTACGACGAGCCCGGCACGACCCGGGACAGCATCTACGTGCACTACGTCCGCGACGGGCAGGCCTACACCCTGATCGACACGGCCGGGGTGCGCCGGCGGCGCAGCGTGACCGACACCGTGGAGAAGTTCTCGATCGTCAAGACCCTGCAGGCCATCGCGGATGCCCAGGTGGTGCTGCTGCTCATCGACGCCCGCGAGGGCCTCGTTGACCAGGACCTGCACCTGCTCGGTCGCGTGCTCGAGGCGGGCAAGGCCCTGGTGATCGCCTGCAACAAGTGGGACGGCCTGGCGTCGGAACAGCGTCAGCGGCTGCGCGACGAGCTCGAGCGCCGCCTGACCTTTGCCCGCTTTGCCGAACTGTTTTACATATCCGCGCTGCACGGCACCAATGTCGGCAATCTGTACGCGGCCATCGGCAGGGCACACGCCGCGGCGTTCGCGCCGATGGGGACGAATCGCCTGACCCGCATCCTGCAGGATGCCGTGCGCGAGCACCAGCCGCCGACCGTCAACGGCCGGCGCATCAAGCTGCGTTACGCACACGCCGGTGGCAGCAACCCGCCGCTGATCGTCATTCACGGCAACCAGACCGACGCGGTGCCGGCGCATTACCAGCGTTACCTGGAGAACGTGTTCCGGCGCGAGCTGGCCCTGGTCGGCACGCCGCTGCGCATCCAGTTCCAGTCGGGCAGCAATCCCTACGAGGGTCGCCGCAACCGGCTGACGCCGCGCCAGCAGCAGCGCCGCC
>CAZOUC010000461.1:771-2462 GCA_964582825.1 uncultured Enterobacteriaceae bacterium
TCAAGCATGTCAAGAAGCGCGGCCGCTGACTCCGTCGCTGTCGTGGCGGCAGCGCAGGACCTGGATTCGCCACCGCGGATCCGCGCCTTCGTCGCCGACTTCTACCGGCGCCTGCTCGCCGATGCGCTGCTGGCGCCGCTCTTCGTCGACGTGGCAGCGGTGGATCTGGAGCAGCACCTGCCGCGCATCTGCGCGTACTGGGAAAAGATGCTGCTCGGCCAGCCGGGCTACCGGCGCCACATGATGGCGCGGCATCGTGCGGTGCACGCGCAGCGTGCGCTCGGTGCCGCCGAATTCGAACGCTGGCTGACGCATTTTGCCGCCGCGCTGTCGCCGTACCGCGGTCCGGCAGCGGACCGGGCCTGGCTGCTGGCCCGCCGCATCGCCCGCAACATGCACGCCAGCCTCAACCCGGACGCAGCAGCGCTGCAGGAGGATCGCCCATGAGCGGGATTTCCGACGTCGACCTCGCCCAGGCATTCGACGACATCGTCCGCCGCCGGCGCTCGGTGCGTGGCTTCCGGCCCGACCCGGTGTCGCCTGAACTGATCGAGGCGGTGTTCGGCCTGGCGCAGCTGGCGCCGTCGAACTGCAACACGCAGCCCTGGAAGGCGGTGGTGGTGCGCGGTGAGCGTTGCGTCGCGCTGCGCCAGCGGCTCCAGGACGACCTGGCGGCCGGCCGGCAGCAGCCGGACTTTCCCTACTCCGGCAAGTACGCAGGCGTCTACCGGGATCGCCAGTACGACGCGGCCTTCCAGCTCTACGGTGCGATGGGCATCGCCCGCGAGGATCGCGCCGCGCGTGCCGCATCGTTCATGAGGAACTTCGACTTCTTCGACGCGCCGCAGGTGGCGTTCCTGTTCCTGCCGGAGTGGGGCGGCGTTCGGGAAGCCGCCGACCTCGGCATGTGGGCGCAGACCCTGCTGCTGGCGATGACCGCTCACGGCCTTGCCAGTTGTCCGCAGACCTCGCTGAGCTTCAATGCCGACCTGGTGCGGGACTTCTGCGGCGTGGCCGAGGAGTGGAAGCTGCTGTTCGGCGTGTCCTTCGGCTACGAGGACGTGTCCGTCGCGGCAAATCGCTGCCGCGTCGGGCGGGCGCCCCTGGACGAGGTGCTCACCGTGCTGGACTGATGCCTGTGGCATCATGACGCGGCTCCACCGCAACAGAAGGGGATAAGGCATGGTGGCGGCTCGCGGTGAATTCGGGTCACGCTTCGGCTTCGTGATGGCGGCGGCCGGCAGCGCGGTCGGACTCGGCAACATCTGGGGCTTTCCGACGCAGGCGGCCAGCAACGGCGGTGCCGCCTTCCTGCTGATCTACCTGCTGCTCGCTTTCTGCCTGGCGTACCCGGCGTTGATGGCGGAAATGATCATCGGCCGCCACGGTCACGCCAACGGCGTCAAGGCCCTGGTGGCCATTTCGCGCGGCCCGCTGTCACGGATGATCGGTCGCGGCGTCGGCTTCTACGGCATCCTGGTGGCCAGCCTGATCCTGTCCTTCTACGCCATCGTCGCCGGCTGGATGGTGGCGTATTTTCTGGCGCCGCTGCTGTCGGTCGTGGGACTCGATGCCCTGGCGGACTGGTCGCTGCAGTTCGGCCTCGGTCGTAACGTCCTGTTCACGGTGCTGTTCATGGCGATGACCGTGGGCATCATCGCCGAAGGGGTGCACGACGGCATCGAGCGCTG
>CAZOUC010000462.1:0-2447 GCA_964582825.1 uncultured Enterobacteriaceae bacterium
CGCGTGACCGCAGCGCCGTCGCCTCGCGGCGCAGCCAGTCGTAGAACGCGGCGTCGGCGATCAGCCCGTACTTGAGCACCTCGGCGATCCCCGCCGCGTATTCGCGCTCGGGCAGCGTGCCGATGGTGTCGAGATCGGCGATGACGCCGCGCGGCTGGTGGAAGGCGCCGATCATGTTCTTGCCGAGGGGATGGTTCACGCCGGTCTTGCCGCCGACGGAGGAGTCGACCTGCGCCAGCAGGGTCGTCGGCACCTGGATGAAATTCACGCCGCGCTGGTAGGTCGCGGCCGCGAAGCCGGTCATATCGCCGACGACGCCACCGCCGAGCGCGACCAGGGTGACGCCGCGGTCGAAGCGGGCCTCGAGCAGGCGGTCGTAGATCCGGCTCAGTTCCTCCAGCGTCTTGTGGGCCTCGCCGTCGGGCAGCAGCAGGCTGTCGACACGGCGACCGGCAGACAGCCCCTCGAGCACGCGTTCGAGGTAGAGCGGTGCGACCGTGACGTTGCTGACGACGAGGACGCTGGAACCGGTGATCGTGGCATCGAAGAGTTCGGCGCGGCCCAGCAGTCCGCAGCCGACGTGAATCGGATAGCTGCGCGCCCCGAGTTCGACCTGAAGCGTGCGCATGCTGTCACTCATCGAAGGCTCTCCGACCCGCCACGCGCCGGGCTGGGCAGCCCGGTCAGTCGAGCAGGCGCTCGGCGATCTCCTTGGCCACCGTGCGCGCGCCGCGGTCGCTGGTCTGCACCACGACGTCGGCGATTTCCTCGTACAGTGGCGCCCGCTGCTCCATCAGGTCGACCAGCACTTCTTCCCGGTCGCCGTTCTGCAGCATGGGCCGTTTCTGGTCGCGCTCGGTGCGTTTGAGTTGCTGGCCGATGCTGGCCTGGAGGTAGACGACCGTGCCGGCCGCCGACAGGATGCGGCGATTTTCCGCGGACACGACGGCGCCGCCGCCGGTCGCGATCACGCTGCGCGTCTGCTGACACAGTTCGCGGAGCACGTCGGTCTCGCGCTTGCGAAAACCCTCCTCGCCCTCGAGGTCGAAGATCCAGGCGATATCGGCGCCGGTGCGCTCCTCGATCTCCGCGTCGGAGTCGTGGAAGCTGAAGCCGAGCTCCTGGGCGAGCAGCTTGCCGATGGTGGTCTTCCCGGCCCCCATCGGCCCTATCAGTATTACGTTATGTACGAACGCCATCCCTTGCGTTGATCTTAGTCCAGTATCTTGTCGGTGAGAATCTTCGGCGTAATGAAAATCAGCGTCTCGACCTTGGATTCGTCCACGGTGTCACGCCGGAACAGGCGGCCGACGAACGGCAGGTCTCCGAGGAACGGCGTCTTCGATTCGGCGAAGACCTCCTGCGTCTGGAACACCCCGCCGAGTACGATCGTCTCGCCGTTGCTGACCAGCACCTCGGTGCGCAGCTCGGTCGTGTCGATCGTCGGCACACCGGTCACGGTCAATTCACCCACAGAATCCTGGTTGATCGCAAGTTCCATGATGATGCGATCGTCCGGGGTGATGTAGGGCGTCACGTCGAGCTTGAGCACCGCGTCCTCGAAGGCGATGTTGGTCGCACCGCTGGACGTGGCTTCCTGGTAGGGAATCTGCGTGCCCTGCTGGATCGTCGCCTGCTGCTTGTCACCGGTGATGACCTTCGGCTGGGAGACGATCTCGCCGCGGCCCGAGGATTCGAGGGCCGACAGCTCGGCGCGCAGCAGGAAGTCGTTGGTGGTGAAGCCCAGCGCGAAGCTGCTGGTCGCGTTGGCGACCGGCTGGTCGACCATCAGGCCTTCCGGGAAGCCGGCGCTGGTGACGCCGGAGCCTTCGAGGCTCTCGATCGTGGCCAGGCTGCCGCCGAGGTCCAGCGCATCGCCGTTGACCAGGCGCCGCGCTGCGGCACCCCACTGGATGCCGAGTTCACGGGCGAAGTCGGTGTTGGCGACGACGATACGCGCTTCGATCAGCACCTGGCGCACCGGCACGTCGATCAGGGCGATGAGTCGCCGGAACTCGTCGAGTTTGTCAGCGGTCTCGGTGACCAGCAGCGAGTTGGTGCGCTCGTCGACGATGACCTGGCCGCGCGGGCTCAGGATGCTCGGCTGGCGGAACCCACCCTGGTTGCCGCCGAATTGCGCCTGTCCGGTCGCCACGCCGGCGGCTCCGGTGCCGCCGCCCCGGGTTCCGCCCTGGTTGTTGAACAGCTCGAACAGCTCGCGGGCGTCGGCGTAGCGCACGCGGATGAACTCGGTCTGCAGCGGCGCGAGTTCCTCGAGCTGCTTGTTGGTCTCGAGTTCCTGCTTCTCGCGCTCGGCGATCTCGGCCGCCGGCGCGACCATCAGCACGTTGCCGACCTGGCGCTTGTCGAGACCCTTGGTCTTGAGGATCAGGTCGAGGGCCTGGTCCCAGGGCACGTTCTGCAGGCGCAGGGTGATGCGCCCGGTG
>CAZOUC010000463.1:0-1680 GCA_964582825.1 uncultured Enterobacteriaceae bacterium
AGCGACAGCGGTGCCGACGAGGCCCGCGCCGTGTTCAACGGCCGCATCCACATCCACCCGCAGGCGCAGAAGACCGACGCCCGGCTCAGCAACCGCAACCTGCTGCTGAGCGACCGCGCCGAAGTCAACACCAAGCCGGAACTCGAGATCTACGCCGACGACGTCCAGTGTGCGCACGGCGCGACGGTGAGCCAGATCGACGAGCGCTCGCTGTATTACCTGCGCTCGCGCGGCATCGACCCGCAGGAGGCCCAGGTCATGCTGAGCTTCGCGTTCATCAACGAACTCATCGAAACGATCGAGGACGAGCCGGTACGCGCCCTGCTGCAGCCGCTGCTGCGCCAGTGGTTCGCCGCCGGTGCGACGACGAGGCTGCAGCCATGAGCGTCCCGGCAGCCGCCATGGCGGCCTTCGACGTCATGGCGATCCGCCGCGAGTTCCCGATTCTGCACCAGGAGCTGAACGGCAGACCGCTTGTCTACCTCGACAACGCGGCCACGACCCAGAAGCCGGAAGCGGTGATCGAGGCGATCGCCAACTACTACCGCACCATCAACGCCAACGTGCACCGCGGTGCGCACACGCTCAGCGAACGCGCCACGGTCGCCTTCGAGGGCGCCCGCGAGACCGTGCGGCGCTTCCTGAACGCGCCGGAAACGGCCGAGGTCCTGTGGACGCGGGGCTGCACCGAAAGCATCAACCTGGTTGCCCAATGCTACGCCAGGCCACGTCTGCGCGACGGCGACGAGATTCTCGTCGCCGAATCCGCCCATCACTCGAACATCGTCCCCTGGCAGCTCGCCGTGGCCGGGACCGGCGCCGCCATCCGGCCGATACCGCTGCTCGACAACGGCGCGCTGGACCTCGACGCGTACCATGCCCTGCTCGGTCCGAACACCCGCGTGGTCGCGCTCGAGCACGTGTCGAACTCGCTCGGCACGGTGCATCCGGTCGCGGACATCATCGCCGCGGCTCACGACGCCGGTGCGGTCGTCGTACTGGACGGCGCGCAGGCGGTCGCCCACTTCCCCGTCGACGTACAGGCCCTCGGGGTCGACTTCTACACCTTTTCCGGACACAAGCTGTTCGGCCCGACCGGCATCGGGGTCCTGTATGGCCGACGCGAGTTGCTCGAGGACATGCCGCCCTACCAGGGCGGCGGTGAGATGATCGAGACCGTGAGTTTCGACGGCAGCACTTACGCGCCGCTGCCCTACCGTTTCGAGGCCGGCACGCCCGACATCGCCGGCGCGATCGGCCTGGCCGCGGCCATCGACTGGCTGCAGGCGCTCGACCGCGCTGCCGTTGCCGCGCACGAGGACGCCCTGCTCGGCGCCGCACTGGAGCGAGCCCGCGCCTTCGATGGCCTGCGCCTGATCGGCGACAGCCCGGCGCGGATCGCGATTCTGAGTTTCGTGCTCGACCAGGGCCACCCGCACGATCTCGGCACCCTGCTGGATCAGCAGGGCGTGGCCGTGCGTACCGGCCACCACTGCACCCAGCCGGTGATGCAGCACTTCGAGGTGCCCGGAACCGTGCGCGCCTCGTTCAGCCTATACAATACTCTGGAGGAGGTCGAGCGCCTGTTCGCCGCCCTCGAGAAAGCCCGCTCATTTCTGTAGAACCCGCAGGCGAATCACGATGTCCGTTGAAATCGCAGACCCGACCCAGCCCCTCGTC
>CAZOUC010000463.1:1690-2442 GCA_964582825.1 uncultured Enterobacteriaceae bacterium
TCTCCTTGACCGCGAGGCGGATCGCCCGGGCGATCCGCCTCGCGGTCAAGGAGAGCGGCTGCACCGGGTACATGTACGACCTGAGCCTCGCTGACGCGGGCACCAGCGACGACCTCGACCTGCCGCTCGGCGAGGACCTCCACCTGTACGTCGACCGTGCCTCGCTGGCGGTCCTCCACGGCACGCGCATCGATTACGTACGCGACGGTCTCAATCGCGTGCTGCGCTTCGAGAACCCGAACGCCGAGGACTACTGCGGCTGCGGCGAGAGCTTCAGCATGAAGGGCGAGGCCGGTCACTGATGGAACGCCGAATGGTCGTGACGCAGCGCGACTGCGCGGCGCGCCTGGTGCCGGTGGGAACGCCGATCACGATCCCGAAAGACACCTTCGTCACCATCACGCAGGATCTCGGCGGCAACTACACGGTGACCGTCACCGACGATCGCCTCTGCGACCAGATCCTCAGCACTGAGTCTGATGATGTTCCGGTTCACATCGTCACAACGCTTGGGGAGCTGAACCTTGAATTCGACGATTTTTCGTTGTTGCTCGACAATGGAAGACGGATTACATTTCTGGAATTGTGCGACGCCTGCGAGAACTACTGGAACCGCTGGGAGAACGAAGCCAAGCAGAACAAGACGGTGGTGGACAACCGGCTACCCGCCCCGAGTTTGAATGACAACACTAATTACAACCCTTAACTTAGTTGCGGAGCGGCGCTGCCGGTAGCCGGTGCCACACCTCGAC
>CAZOUC010000464.1:0-2424 GCA_964582825.1 uncultured Enterobacteriaceae bacterium
GCGGCATGCGCCAGCGGGTGGTGATCGCGATGGCGCTGATCTGCAAGCCGGCTTTGCTGATCGCCGACGAACCGACCACGGCGCTCGACGTCACCATCCAGGCGCAGATTCTGGAATTGATCAAGGACCTGCAGCGCGAGATGGGCATGTCGGTCATCCTGATCACCCACGACCTCGGGGTCATCGCCGAGACCTGCGAGCGCGTCACGGTGATGTACGCGGGCCGCGTCGCCGAGCAGGGTACGGTGTTCGACATCTTCGACCGGCCGACGCACCCGTACACCCTGGGCCTGCTGCGTTCCATTCCGCGCCTCGATCACCCCAACAAGCAGCGCCTCGACACCATCGAGGGCATGGTGCCCGGTCTGCTCGACATGCCGGCCGGGTGTCGCTTCGAAAACCGCTGCCCGTACCGCGAGGCGCGTTGCGCGCGTGAGGTGCCGGAAGTGGAGAGAATCCTCGACGGTCACGCGGTGAGCTGTTTCCGCTGGCGCGCCGTGCGCGAGGCGACGGGGACCGCCGGATGAACCGACCGCCGCTGCTCGAAGTTCGTGACCTGAAGATGCACTTCCCGGTGCGCGAGGGCATCCTGCTGCGCGCGTCCCGCTTCAACCGTGCGGTCGACGGCGTTACCGTGAGTATCGCTCCCGGCGAGACCCTGGGCCTGGTCGGTGAGTCGGGCTGCGGCAAGTCGACGCTCGGGCGCTGCATCGCGCGCCTGTACCGGCCGACCGCCGGCGAGATCCGCTTCGAGGGCCGGGACATCGCGCAGTTGCCCAACCGCGAGCTGCTGCCGATCCGGCAGAACATCCAGATGATCTTCCAGGACCCGATGGAATCCCTGAACGCCCGTCACACGGTCGGCGACATCATCGAGGAGCCGCTGCTGATACACGGCAAGGGCGATTCCGTCGCCCGCAAGGCGCGGGTCCGCGAGCTGCTCGACATCGTCGGCCTGCCGGCGCGCTCGGTGACCCGCTACCCGTTCGAGTTTTCCGGCGGGCAGCGCCAGCGCATCGGCATCGCCCGGGCGATCGCGCTCAATCCGAAGCTGATCATCTGCGACGAGGCGGTGTCGGCGCTGGACGTGTCGATCCAGAGCCAGATCCTCAACCTGCTGATCGACCTGCAGAAGGAATTCGGGTTGTCGTACCTGTTCATCGCCCACGACCTGGCGGTGGTCAAGCACATCTCCGACCGCATCGCGATCATGTATCTCGGCCGGGTCGTCGAGACCGGTGCCGGCGAGCAGATCTACCGCGACAGCCGGCACCCGTACACGCGCTCGCTGCTGTCGGCGATTCCGGTACCCGATCCGCACCACCAGCAGCAGCGCATCGTACTCGAGGGCGACGTGCCGTCGCCGATCGATCCGCCCTCGGGCTGCGCGTTCCACCCGCGCTGCCGCTACCGCGAGGGACGCTGCGAGACGGAGTGCCCGTCGCTGCGGCCGTCCGGGGCGCAGGATCAGCACTTTGCCTGCCATTTCGATCTCAAGTACTAGCTGGCGCTTCCGGATTGTCGTTTCGCAGTCGGCTGGACGTTCAGAAATCTGGAACGTGGCCATTCATTTATATCGATGTATGACCAGGTCATAAGCGGTTAGCTTCCTTTTCGGACAGTGGTAAGTCCTGCGGTTCGTTCCGCACCAGGAACGCCATCACCGAAACAGAGAGGAGCTCAACCCGTGCAAACCCCGTTCAAACGAGCCATGCTCGCGGCGGCGATCGCTTGTACCGTTATGGCACCACAAGCGTTGGCCGACAAGACCATGAGCAAGCCGCAAGGCGCGATGGGCATGGGGCCGGCCGCCGGCACCCAGGCCAAAAGCAACCGGTTCTGGTGGCCGGAGCAGCTGGATCTGTCGCCGTTGCGCGACCACGACGCGCGCTCGAACCCGCTCGGCGCCGATTTCGACTACACCGCCGCGGTATCGAAGCTCGATTTCGACCAGGTCAAGGCCGACGTCGAGGCGATCCTCACCGACTCGCAGGACTGGTGGCCGGCCGACTACGGCCACTACGGCCCGTTCTTCATCCGCCTGTCCTGGCACAGCGCCGGAACCTACCGCACGCTGGACGGACGCGGCGGCGCCGACGGCGGCCAGATGCGCTTCGACCCGCTGAACAGCTGGCCCGACAACGGCAACCTCGACAAGGCCCGGCGCCTGCTGTGGCCGGTCAAGCAGAAGTACGGCGAGAATCTTTCCTGGGCCGACCTGATGGTGCTGGCCGGCACCGTCGGCATGGAGAACATGGGCTTCCAGACCTACGGCTTCGCCTTCGGTCGCGCCGACGACTGGGAGCCGGACCTGGTCTACTGGGGGCCGGAAGTCGAGATGCTGGCCAGCGACCGCCGTGAACGCGACGGCGAGTTGCAGCGTCCGCTCGGCGCCACGCACATGGGCCTGATCTACGTGAACCC
>CAZOUC010000465.1:0-2409 GCA_964582825.1 uncultured Enterobacteriaceae bacterium
GATCAGCTTCTCGGTGGTCTTGCCACTCGTGACCCGCGCGGCGATGATCTTTGCCGCATCCATCGGCGAGCCGCCGCCCACCGCGAGCACGGCGGTGCAGCGTCCTGACCGATAAGCCGCCACGCCGGCGTCGACCTGCGCGTAGGTCGGGTTCGGCTCGACCCCGTCGTATACCGTACAGGCCACCCCCTGGTCCTCGAGGCGGCCGCGGATGCCGTCGACGACACCGAGCTTGACCAGGCCGGCGTCGGTGACGATCAGCAGGCGCTCGATGCCGGCCTGACCGATGGCGCGGCACAGCTGCGCGATGGACCCGGATCCGACGAACAGCAGGGGCCTGCGGCCGCCGAACAGCGCCAGGACGATGCTCAGCAGCCAGGTCTGGACGCGGTAGAAGGCATGCCGGAGTCGCGTGATGACTGCGGCGGCGCCCGAATTCTGCTCTGTGCTCATCGATATCTCCTCATCCCGGTTCCGATTCGGCGCCGGCGCTGACCCGCAACAGGCCACGAAACGCGCGCCGCGCGTCCGAACGACCCTGCACCACTTCCAGCACTTCCTCGGCGATCGGCATCGCGACACCGTGCTGGTGCGCGAGCGACACCACGGTCGGCGCGCTCTTGACGCCTTCGGCCACCATGAACATGTCGGCCACGATCTCTTCGATGCTGCGCCCGCGCCCGAGTTCGAAGCCAACGGTGCGGTTGCGGCTCTGCGGGCTGGTGCAGGTGGCGATCAGGTCACCCATGCCGGCCAGGCCGGCGAAGGTCGTCGCCTGACCGCCCATCGCCACGCCGAGACGGCTGATTTCGGCGAGACCGCGGGTGATGATCGCGGAGCGCGTGTTGTCGCCGGCACCCTGCCCGTCGCCCATGCCGGCGGCGATGGCAATGACGTTCTTCAGCACGCCGCCGAGTTCACAGCCGACGACGTCGGTATTCGAGTAGACCCGGAACAGGCCACTTGAAAACAGGCCCTGCAGCTCCCGGACGATGATCTCGTCCTCCATGGCAATCACGCTGGCGGCGGCGAAGCCCGACATGATCTCGCGGGCCAGGTTGGGGCCCGTCAGCACGCCGACCGGATGCCCGGGCAGCACCTCGTTGACGATCTCCGACATGCGCAGCCCGGAGCCGGCTTCGAGACCTTTCGTCAGGCTGATCACCGGCACCCAGGGGCGGATACTGTCGCGGACCTCAGTCAGCACCTCACGGAAGTTCTGCGACGGAATGCCCATCACCACGACGTCGGCCTGGCGCACACAGACCTCGATGCTCGCCGTTGCGCAAAGCGCGTCGTGCAGCCGCGCTCCCGGCAGGTATTTCTCGTTGCTGTGGCGCTCGTTGATCTCGGTGACGGTGTCGGCGTTGCGGGCCCACAGGGTCACCGGTGCATGTCGCGCCACCAGGGATGCGACCGTGGTGCCCCAGGAGCCACCCCCGAGCACGCCGACCCGCAGCTTCACGACCGCGGCCCCGCTGCCGTACCGGGGTTTTGCGCGCTGCGGCGCGAGCCGGCCCCGGACTTCGTTCGGCGTTTCCCGTCGGGCGTCGTCCTGACCTTGCTACCCGCCCCGGCCGTTGCCTTGGCTTTCGCCTTCGCCTTTGCTTTCGCCCTTGCCTTTGCCTTTGTTGTCGTCTTGGCCTTGGCCTGCGCCTCCGAATCGGAACCGGCCGCCTGCGCGGAGCGGGCGCGTTTCGTGGCGCCGCTGCTACCCGGCTGGCGGCTGCGCGGACGGGTGGCCGCCCTGCGGCCGCTGCCACGCGGCGGTGCTGCCTCTTCCTGCCCCAGCGCGACCAGCATCCTGCCGCGCACGTCGGCGACGTGTTCGTCGATCGTTTCACGACGCCAGGCACTCGTGTCGACAGGTGGCAGCACCTCGACGTAGACCGTCGCCGGACGGAACACGCTTTCGCCCTTGGGCTGAGCGTCACGGGCGTTGTGAATCACCACCGGCACCATCGGCACCTGAGCCTCGATCGCGAGATGGAAAGGCCCCTTCTTGAACGGTCCCATCCGCTCGCTGTCGCTGCGCGTCCCTTCCGGTGCGATCGCGATCGAAATCCCGCGGCGCACGGCATCCACCGCGGGCTGCATGGCCTCGATGGCCCGGCTGCGGTCGGCCCGATCGACGAACACCACACCGGCGGATTTCAGGAAAGGACCGGTGAACGGATTGCGCGACGCCTCGACCTTGGCGATGCCGGTGCAGTCCTCGCGCAGCAGGTAGCTCATGATCGGCGCATCCGCTGCGCTCTGGTGATTGAACACGAATACCGCAGGCCGCTGCGACCACAGATGCTCGCGTCCGCTGACGCGGATATCGAGACCGATCGCGGCCGTCGCCAGGTCCGCCCAGGTGGACATCGTGACGTTGGCACCCTGCCGCGGCGAACCGGTCAGCACCCG
>CAZOUC010000466.1:0-2407 GCA_964582825.1 uncultured Enterobacteriaceae bacterium
TCGGTTCGACCATGCACCCGGTGAGGACGCGCAACGAATCCGGGTTGAGATGGCGGATGAAGTCGTCGCCAGAATCCGGCTCCTGATGAGCGAAGAGCCGATCGTAGAGCCGCACTTCTACAGTGGCAGCGTGTTTGGCCGAGACCCAGTGGATGACGCCGCGCGGCTTGCTGCCATCGTCCGGGTTGCGGCCGAGCGTGTCCGGGTCGTAGCGACAGATCACCTCGACCACGTTTCCGGCTTCGTCGGTAAGGTAGTCCTCGGCGGTGACGACGTAGGCATTGCGCAGGCGCACGCTCTTGCCCAGGACCAGGCGCTTGTAGTGCTTGTTGGCCTCGACCCGGAAATCCTCCCGGTCGATGTACAGGGTGCCGCTGAACGGCAGCGCGCGCTCGCCGTCTTCCGGCCGGTTCGGGTGACGCGGGGCGCTCAGTTCCTCGGGGCCTCTCTCGGGGTAGTTGCTGATCGTCAGCTTCAGCGGACGCAGCACGCACATCGCCCGCGGCGCGGTCTTGTCCAGGCAGTCGCGGATACAGAACTCGAGCAGGCTCATGTCCACCACGCCATCGGCCTTGGTCACTCCGGTCCGTTCGCAGAAGTCGAGCAGCGCTTCCGGTGGCACGCCGCGCCGGCGCAGGCCCGACAGGGTCGGCATGCGCGGGTCGTCCCAGCCGTCGACGATGCCCTCGTCCACCAGTTGCTTGAGCCGGCGCTTGCTGGTGATCGTGTAGTTGACGTTCAGGCGCGCGAACTCGAACTGGCGTGGCCGGGACGGCACCGGCAGGTTGTCGAGAAACCACTCGTACAGGGGGCGGTGGTCTTCGAATTCCAGCGTGCAGATCGAATGCGTCACGCCTTCGATCGCGTCCTCCTGGCCGTGGGCGAAATCGTAGGAGGGGTAGATCGACCAGTCGCGGCCGGTGCGGTGGTGGCTCTGGCGCTTGACACGGTACAGGACCGGATCGCGCATGTTGAGGTTGGGCGATGCCATGTCGATCTTCGCCCGCAGGGTCATGCGTCCTTCCTCGACGTCACCGCGCCTCATCGCCTGCAGCAGTTCGAAATTCTCCTCGACGGGCCGCTCGCGCCACGGGCTGTTGCTGCCGGGCTCGGTGAGCGTACCTCGAGCCAGGCGCATCTCCTCCGCGCTCTGTTCGCAGACGTAGGCCTTGCCGGTCTGCACCAGGTACACCGCCCATTCGAAGAAGGTACCGAAGTAGTCACTGGCGAAGCGCACCTCGCCGTCCCAGTCGAAGCCGAGCCAGCGCACGTCCTCGATGATCGACTGGACATACTCCTGTTCTTCCTTTTCGGGATTGGTGTCGTCGAAGCGCAGGTTGCAGCGTCCGCCGAACTCCCTCGCCAGGCCGAAGTTCAGCCAGATCGACTTGGCATGTCCGATGTGCAGGTAGCCGTTCGGCTCCGGCGGAAATCGCGTGACGAGCTCCTCCACGCGGCCGGCCTGCAGGTCGTCGACGATGATCTTGCGGATGAAATGCTGTGGGCTGCTCGCCTCGGACATAAGTGCGGTAACCGATTCCCTGTCGTGCCTGGCGATTATAGCGGCGCCGCCGGCCGGCACGACGGGGCGTGGGAATATTGCGCGGCAACGGCCCGGACCGCGCAGCGTGGTAGCATGGCGGGATTCAGCGGCTGGAGACGAACATGATCACCCTGCACACCACCTACGGCGACATCGGCCTGGAACTCGACGACGACAAGGCACCCGTCAGCGCCGCCAATTTCCGCGAGTACTGCACCAGCGGCTTCTACGATGGCACCATCTTCCACCGGGTCATCGACGGGTTCATGATCCAGGGCGGCGGCTTCGATGCGCAGATGCAGCAGAAGGAAACCGGCAACCCGATCAGCAACGAGGCCGACAACGGGCTGCGCAACGACGCCGGCACGATCGCGATGGCCCGGACCATGGATCCGCACTCGGCCACGGCCCAGTTCTTCGTCAATGTCGCCGACAACGACTTCCTGAACCACCGCTCCAAAACACCCGACGGCTGGGGCTATGCGGTATTCGGCAAGGTGGTGAGCGGCATGGACGTCGTCGACCGCATCCGCAAGGTGGCGACCGGCCGTCACGGCATGCACGAGAACGTGCCGCTCGAACCGGTGGTCATCGAACGCGTCAGCGTCGCCTGAACGCCGGCTGACCGGAGCTCAGCCGACGGTCTGGCCGTCGCCCGCCCAGGCGGGCCGAACGTAGCGCCGGTAGTGCGCCTCCGACAACTCGAACCACTCGCGCTCGACCGCGTCGCACCGCGCGGCAAAGCAAGCGGAAAGCCCCATGCCACCTCGGCTGGAAATCGGACCTTGCGGCTGGGACCCCAATCGGATTGGTGGGTCGCACAACAGCGACTTACCAGGACACACTTTTTGAAAAATTCTAGCG
>CAZOUC010000467.1:0-2404 GCA_964582825.1 uncultured Enterobacteriaceae bacterium
AGCCGCTCGGACTCTCCGGCGGCCAACGACAGCGCGCTGTTCTCGCTCGTGCGCTCATGCCGGAACCTCGGGTACTCATCTGCGATGAGCCGGTCTCGGCCATGGACGTCTCCGTGCAGGCGCAGGTACTGAACCTCATACGGGATCTCGCGCTCAGCAGAAACGTTACGGTCGTGTTCATCAGCCATGACCTCAGCGTTGTGAGAAACATGTGCAGTCGCGTGCTCGTCATGCACCGCGGGTCAATCGTCGAAGAAGGCCCGATCGAACGGATCTTCTCGGCTCCACAGCACGAGTATACGCAGGAGCTGATCGGCTCGATCCCGAAGGTCAGCTTCGCGTCGGCTCAACCGGAGGAGCAACGGGCATGAGCAGCGCCCCCGAGACACCTGCGGTCGGATCCGGAAACGCCCTGTCGCGCTTCGTCGGACGCCACGCCTACTTCTTCGTGAAGCTCCTGCGCGCGTTGCTGACTTCGTTTCTGGTGCTGGTTCTAAGTTTCCTGCTCGTACGGGCCTCGGGGAATCCCGGTGAGATTTTCCTCGGCAGCGAGGCCACGCCCGACGCGATTGAGCTCTTCAATCAAAGGTGGGGGCTCGACCAACCGCTGCCCGTGCAGTTTGCACGGTACTTCGAACGAATCGTCCGGTTCGATCTTGGCAACTCGCTGGTGAAAGGCCGCCCGGTCGCCGAGCTGATCGGCGAACGAGTCGCGGCGACGCTCTCGCTCATGGTGCCGGCCGCGGTCATGTCGATCGGCTTCGGCGTGTTCTTCGGGCTCATCGCGGCGCTTCGTCACCGCAAACTCGCCGATACGGGCATCCTCGTCGCGTCGACGCTGGGGTTCAGCCTGCCGAACTTCTTCTTCGGAATCCTGCTGATCTTTATCTTCTCGGTCGTGTTCGGGTGGTTGCCGAGCAGCGGCAACACGTCGCCGCGCCACTACATCATGCCGCTTGTCGCGATCATCACGTCGGACGTCGCGGTCTTCGTGCGTTTCTCGCGTTCGGCGCTGCTCGATATCCTCGACCGCGACTTCATCACCTCGTTTCGCGCGCTCGGTACGAAGGAGCGGCGAATCCTTCTGCGCCACGCGCTTCCAAACGCGTCGATCGCACTCCTGACGATCTCGGGATTCTACATTGGGTCTCTCGTCGGCGGAGCGATCGTGACCGAGACCATCTTCTCGTGGCCGGGTCTCGGATCGTTGCTCGTCGCTTCGGTGCGCGCGCGCGACTTCCCGCTCGTGCAGGCGCTCGTTCTCATCTTCGGGATGTCGATCGTCGTCGCGAACCTGATCGTCGACGTGCTCTACGGCGTGGTCGATCCCCGGATCCGCAAGGGGGCCGACGCATGACAAGTATGCAACGTTTCTTTGCCCGATACCCCGTCACGTTTCTTCTCGCGGCCGCGACACTGCTTCTGTTGCTCGTCGTCTCGTTTCTGCCGACACCGTACGATTACAATCAGCAGGACCTGGACAACCGATTCGTACCTCCGGTGCCGCTCGAAGGGTCGAACCCCGCCTTCCCCCTTGGTACCGACAATCTGGGACGCGACATGGTGAGCCGCACGATGGCCGGTATTCGTATCAGCTTCTTCATCGCGTTCGCAGGTACCGTGATCGGTGCGATCATCGGGACGACGCTCGGGTTTACCGCTGCGCGCTTCGGCGGCATCGTCGACAACACGGTCGTGATGCTCGTCGACATCCAGGCGTCGCTGCCGTTCATGCTCGTTGCGATCGCGCTCCTTTCGGTCATCGACAACTCGTTCACGGTTCTCGTGATACTGCTCGGATTCGCGGGATGGGAGAAGTATGCGCGCCTCACGCGCGGGATGTCGATGTCCGCTATGAAGCACGGGTACGCGCTTGCGGTAAGCGCACTCGGCGCGAGGCAATCGTGGATCTTCGTGCGCCACATTCTTCCGAACATCTCGAGCGCGCTCATCGTCAACATGACGCTCAACTTTCCGGGAACGATGATCGCCGAAGGATCGCTGAGCTTCCTCGGGCTGGGGATCCAGCCCCCGCTCGTCAGCCTTGGCAGGCTCCTCGGTGAGGGCCGCGTCTATCTGTTGACCGCCTGGTGGGTAACGGTCGTCCCGGGCGTCGTGATTTTCGTCTCAACGCTCGCGATGACGGTCATTGGTGACTGGGTTCGCGACAGGCTCGCTTCGTAGCGATGGAGGTATCGTGAAAGTCATGCTCTTTGGTTTCGATGGGTTACGTCCGGACTGCGTAAGTCCGGCTGTGATGCCGCGGCTGTCCGGTTTCCTCGCCGACAACGTGTGCTGCGCGCGGCATCGGGCGGTCTACCCGACCGAGACGTACGTCAATCACCCGAGCATCTTCAGCGGGTTTCTGCCGGAGGTTCACGGGATCATCGCAAACGCGTTCTTC
>CAZOUC010000468.1:0-2403 GCA_964582825.1 uncultured Enterobacteriaceae bacterium
GGCCCAAGCCGGCCGAGAAGCCGCTGCTGATCGTGCGCGGCTGAGCCGGAACGCAAATTTTCCGGCTCATCCGACTCGGCGACGGCCGCGCGACGCTGCTATCCTTTGGCAGGCGACAGGATCGGGAGGACAGCACTGCGATGGCCATGGTTCAGTGGCGGACGAACGCCATGCAACAGTCGACGGATGTCCACGGTTCGATCACGCTGGAGTTGCGTGACCGGGTCCTCCATGCGGTGTACTCCGGCGAACTCGACGACGAGGCCTTCGCATCCGCCGAGCACCGCCTGCGCGCGCTGTCGCATCGACTCTACGGCCACTACTGGGCGATGCTCGCCGACGTGTCGGCCTGGGAGCACCCGACCGAGGCGACCCTGGCGCACAACGCGCGCCTCCTGGACGCCTGCCTCGACAAGGGTATGCGACTGCTCGCCAACGTCGTCTCGGCGACCAACGGCGAGAACGGCACCGACCCGGCGCGGATCCTGCGCCCTTCGCGTGACGACCTGCCGGTCACCTTCCAGGTCAACGACTTCGCCTACCCGGACGAAGCCCAGGCCTGGCTCGCTTCTTTCGGCTACTGAGCCGACCCGCCGCCGCGCGGCACCGACCCCGTCAGCCCAACCAGCGCGCGTTGTGCTGCCCGAGCAGCGGCGGCGCCGGCGCATCCGCCACCGGAGTGCGTGAAAAGCGCATCGGGTTGGCCACGGTGCGCAGCGTCCCCGCCAGTGGATGCTCCCGCTCGGCGACCATGCCCCGCGCCAGCACCTGCGGATCGTCGAACACCCGGTCGATGGTGTTGATCGGACCGCAGGGCACGCCGACGGCTTCCAGCGTTTGCAGCCAGTCGTCCATGTCACGCGCGGCGATGATGGCAGCCAGGTGCTCGCACAGCACGTCGCGATTCTCGACCCGGGCGCGGTTGCTCGCGTAACGCGGGTCGTCCGCAAACTCCTCGCAGCCGGCCACCTCGCAGAACCGGCGGAACTGGCCGTCGTTGCCGACGGCGAGAATGATGTGCCCGTCGCGGGCAGCGAAAGCCTGGTAGGGCACGATATTCGGGTGCGCGTTGCCGAGCCGGGTCGGTGCCCGGCCGCTGACCAGGTAGTTCATCGCCTGGTTGGCCAGGCAGGCCACCTGCACGTCGAGCAAGGCCAGGTCGATGTGCTGGCCGAGCCCGGAGCGCTCGCGCTCGAGCAGCGCGGCCTGCACGGCATTGGCGGCGTACAGGCCGGTCAGGATATCGGCCAGCGCCACGCCGACCTTCTGCGGTCCGCCGCCGGGCTTGCCGTCGGGCTCGCCGGTCACGCTCATCAACCCGCCCATGCCCTGGATCAGGAAGTCGTAACCGGCGCGGTGCGCGCACGGGCCGGTCTGGCCGAAGCCGGTAATCGAGCAATAGACCAGGCGCGGGTTGAGTTTGCCGAGGCTGTCGTAGTCGAGGCCATATTTCTCGAGGCCGCCGACCTTGTAGTTCTCGATCAGCACGTCGCAATCGGCGACCAGGCGCCGGATCGTCGCCTGGCCCTCGGCCGTGGTGATGTCGACGGTGATGGACTGCTTGCCGCGGTTGGCGCCGAGGAAGTACGCGGCCTCGCCGGTCGCTGCGCCATCGCGGTCTTTCAGGTACGGAGGCCCCCAGTGCCGGGTGTCGTCGCCGACGTCGGGCCGCTCGACCTTGATGACCTCGGCACCGAGGTCGGCGAACAGCTGTCCCGCCCAGGGGCCGGCGAGGATCCGGCTGAGTTCGAGAACGCGGAAACCTTCGAGTGGTGCTGCCATGTCTGCTCCGGCTTTTGTTCGAGTGGTCCTGGATTCAGTAGCGGCGTCGCCGCGTGGTGCGCAGGCCCCAATGGCCGCCAGGTACAAGAGACAACCGCGACGGGCGGTGCCCGTAGCCCGACCCGCCTGAGGCCTGGAGTTCCTTTCCGGCTACCGCCGCTGGGTACGTCCATGTACCGCGGCTACCACTGCACCGAAAATTGTTCCCGACAATTTTCGGTGCAGAGGCGCGCCGGAAAGGAACCCCAGGCCTCGACCGTGCCTGAATCAGTGGTACGACCTGAGCCGGCGTTCATGCGAGGGCGATGTCGCGTGGGCTAGAACGCCGCGATGCCCGTCTGCGCCCGGCCGAGGATCAGCGCGTGAATGTCGTGCGTGCCCTCGTAGGTGTTGACCGTCTCCAGGTTCACCATGTGGCGCATCACCGGGTAATCGTCGGAGATGCCGTTGCCGCCGTGCATGTCGCGCGCCTGGCGGGCCACGTCCAGGGCCTTGCCGCAGTTGTTGCGCTTGAGCAGCGAGATCAGCTCCGGCGCCAGCCGGCCCTCGTCTTTCATGCGTCCCGCCTGCAGGCAGCCCTGCAGGCCCAGGGCAATCTCGGTCTGCATGTCGGCCAGCTTC
>CAZOUC010000469.1:0-2401 GCA_964582825.1 uncultured Enterobacteriaceae bacterium
GAATTCCGGCCCGGTCAGCCCTTCATGCGCTATGCCGACAGCGTGCGCACCTACGGCCAGCACCTGAAGCTGCGGGCCGCTGTTGTGTTCGGCGGCGTCGGCATGCAGCCGCAGGTCGACGCATTGCGCCGCGGTGTCGACGTGCTGATCGCCACGCCCGGGCGGCTGCTCGACCTCTGCGGCCAGGGGCACGCGGCGCTCGGCGAGATCGAGATTCTCGTTCTCGACGAGGCCGACCGCATGCTCGACATGGGCTTCATTCACGATATCCGGCGCGTGCTGAAGCTGCTGCCGGAGCGTCGTCAGAACCTGCTGTTCTCGGCCACGTACTCGACCGAAATCGAGACGCTGGCCAAGGGCCTGCTGCACGATCCGGCGCTGGTCAGCGTGGCGCCGCGCAACAAGGCGGCCGACGAGGTGGACCAGGCGGTCCACCTGGTCGACAAGGGCCGCAAGCGCGAGCTGCTCGCGCATCTGATCCACAGCGGGGGCTGGGAGCAGGTGCTGGTCTTCACGCGCACCAAGCACGGTGCCAACCGCCTGTCACAGCAGCTCGAGAAGGACGGCATCGACTCGGTCGCCATCCACGGCAACAAGAGCCAGAGCGCGCGTACTCGCGCCCTGAAGGGATTCAAGGACGGCACGGTACGGGCCCTGGTGGCGACCGACATCGCGGCGCGCGGCATCGACATCGACCGACTGCCGCACGTGGTCAATTTCGAGCTGCCCAACGTGGCCGAGGACTACGTGCATCGCATCGGCCGGACCGGCCGCGCCGGGGCTGCCGGCACGGCCGTTTCGCTGGTCTGTCCCGAGGAAGTCGAGCTGCTGCAGGGCATCCAGCGACTGCTCAAGCGCGAACTGCCGCGCCAGTCCGTGGACGGTTTCGAGCTGCCCGCGGACGCGTTGCCGGACCGGCAGCTCCGCAGCGACTCCAGGCGACCTGCCGGCACTGGCCGGCGTCGCCGTACGCGGCGCCGATCACGCGCCGCGTGAACCGATTCCGGGCGACCGGAACACCGTCGTTTAACGGGTGCATTGGTTAGACGACAGTTTTTTCGAGCAATGCACATCGATCGAGAGACGACGACTATGAACATCTACGTAGGCAACCTGGCATACAGCGTGACCGAAGAAGACCTCCGCGAGGCCTTCGCCGCATTCGGCAACCCGGATCGCGTCAATGTCATCATGGACAAGTTCACCGGCCAGTCGAAGGGCTTCGGCTTCGTCGAGATGAACGACTCTGACGGCGAAGCCGCCATCGCCGCGCTCAACGACAGCGACCTGCAGGGCCGCCGCATGCGCGTCAACGTGGCCAAGCCGCGCGAGCAGCAGCGCTCCAACGGCGGCGCTCGCCGCTACTGAGCAGGACGGCCCGGCCGTCATCGTCGCCGCGCCCCGCACGGGGCGCGGTGCTTTTTCCGAATTCCCCGAACTGCGGTGGTCCTGGCGCCGGACCCTGCCGTAAGCCAGTACCATGTCGACGTTTATCGCCCGCCGCACAGAGCGCCTGACCCCGGCCCCGTTCCCTGACGCCGCACGGCGTCGGCAGATTCTTGCCCTGGCGTTGCCGATCATCGGCGCAATGGTGTCCCAGACCGTGCTGAACATCGTCGACACGGCGATGGTCGGCCGCCTCGGTGACGTCGCCCTGGCTGCGGCCGGTATCGGCAGCTTCGTCGCCTTCATGGCGGTGTCCCTGGTGCTCGGGATCTCGACCGGCGTGCAGGCGATCGCGTCGCGCCGCCTCGGCGAGGGTCGCGGTGGCGAAACCGGACAGGCCCTGAACGGCGGCCTGCTGCTGGCGCTGTGCGGTGGACTGCCGCTGCTGCTGCTGTTCCACACCCAGGCCGAGACCGTGCTTACCGTGCTCAACGACGACCCGGCCGTACGCGAGGAGGGTGCGCGGTACTTCGCGGCGCGTGCCCTGGGTATCGTTGCCGTGGGCATGAACTTCGCGTTCCGTGGCTACTGGAACGCGATGCACATGACCGCCTTTTACATGGCGACTCTGCTGTTCATGCACAGCGTCAACGTGTTCCTGAACTGGGTGCTGATCTTCGGCAATCTCGGGGCGCCGGCGCTCGGCGTCGAAGGCGCGGGCCTGGCGACCACCCTGTCGCTCTATCTGGGCACGATCACGTACACGGTGCTCGCCTTCGTGCACGCCCGCGAGTCCGGGTTCATGCGCAGCGTGCCGAGCGCGGGGACCCTGCTGACGATGGCGCGCGTCTCGCTGCCGGCGAGCATGCAGCAGCTGTTCTTCTCGTCGGGCATGGTCACGCTGTTCTGGATCATCGGCCAGGTCGGCACCGCCGAGGTCGCCGCGGCCAACGTGTTGACGACCCTGGTGCTGGCGGCCCTGCTGCCGTCGATGGGCTTCGGCCTGGCGGCGGCT
>CAZOUC010000470.1:0-2393 GCA_964582825.1 uncultured Enterobacteriaceae bacterium
GTTCGCTGCAGGTGGCCTCGACGAAGTCGCGCACCGCGTGCTGTTGACCGGTCGCGATGACGAAGTCCTCCGGCTCGTCCTGCTGCAGCATCAGCCACATGGCTTCGGCGTAGTCCCGGGCGTGGCCCCAGTCGCGCAGGGCGTTGAGGTTGCCGAGCAGCAGGCAGTCCTGCATGCCCAGCTTGATGCGCGCGAGCGCACGGGTGATCTTGCGGGTGACGAAGGTCTCGCCGCGCAGCGGAGACTCGTGATTGAACAGGATGCCGTTGCAGCCGTGTATGCCATAGGCCTCCCGGTAGTTGACGACGATCCAGTAACCGTACAGCTTGGCCACGCCGTAGGGCGAGCGCGGGTAGAACGGGGTCGTCTCCCGTTGCGGCGTTTCCTGGACCAGCCCGAACAGCTCCGACGTGGAGGCCTGGTAGAAGCGGGTGTGGTCGATCAGGCCGAGCGAGCGGATCGCCTCGAGGATGCGCAGCACGCCGAGCGCATCGGAATTGGCGGTGTACTCGGGCTCCTCGAACGACACCTGGACGTGGGACTGCGCTGCGAGGTTGTAGATCTCGTGTGGCCGGCAGGCCGAGATGACGCGGGCCAGGCTCGAGGAGTCGGTCATGTCTCCGTGATGGAGGATGAACTGACGGTCGGTGAGCTCCGGGCCCTGGTACAGGTGGTCGATGCGCTGCGTGTTGAACAGGGAACTGCGGCGCTTGAGCCCGTGTACCTCGTATCCTTTCGCCAGCAGCAACTCCGCGAGGTACGCGCCGTCCTGCCCCGTGACCCCGGTAATCAGCGCCACCTTTCCGTTCATCGTGTCGCTCCTCCGGTCCGTGCCGGTGCGCTCGCATAACCCAGTTCCGCGAGTCGGTCGACGATCATCGCGGAAGGACGTGCCGCAAAGCGCTTGGGCTCGTGCTGGTGCCGTTGCCAGTTGCGGGCGAAGTCGATGGCAAGTTCCGAATCAGAACCGCACAGCATGGCGTTCTCTCCCAGGCCCTCCGGACGCTCGGTCTCTTCACGCATGATCAGGCAGGGCTTGCCGAGATAGGAACACTCTTCCTGGTTGCTCCCGCCGTCGGTGATGATGAACGCGGAGCGCTGCAGAACCCGCACGAATCTGACGTAATCGAACCGTGGATGCAAGTGGATCCGTGGATTCGCGTCCAGGCCGGCGTACAGGCCGTAGCGTTGCAGCTGCGCCCTGGTCGGCTTGTGGAGGATGAACAGCAACGGCATCTCACGGGCGACCTCGTTCAGAATGTCGCACAGGGCCGCCAGGCGCCTGCGCGAGAAGATGTTTTCGAAGCGGTGCAGCGAAACGACCGCGAACGGGTCTGCAGGCAGGTCCGGATCGAGCAGCTCGGTTGCTGACAGGGCGAGGTCAAGGGTGTCGACCAGCGTATTGTGCTCCGTGTCGATGACCTCGCCGCGGCGCCCCTCGAGCCGGGACGCGGCCAGGGCGCCCGGAGCGAACAGGTAGTGCGACAGGCGGAACAGCATGCGGCGGATCATCTCTTCCGGAAACGGTTTGAACAGCTTTCCGGAGCTCAGGCCGGACTCGACGTGCGCGCAACGCAGGCCCGACAGGCGCGCCAGCAGGGCGCCGAGCAGGGTCGACGCGGTATCACCGTGTACCAGCACGACACCGTGACGATCGCCCTGCCAGATGCGTTCACGGTCCCGGCGGGCGGTCAGCAGCAGGCGCAGCGCCCACACCACCATCTGCCAGACCCGGGTGATGTCCGGGCCGGTGTACAACTGACAGTCGGGCTCGGGCAGACCGAAGCTTTCCAGCAGTTCGTCGATGGTATCGCGGTGCTGGCCGCTGAACACGAAGTTGTAGGCTTCGCCGCGTGCGGCCAGCTCCTTCATCACCGGCGCCATCTTGATCAGCTGCGCCTTGGTGCCGACGAAAACGTGAATCATTACATTGCGTGCTTTTCTGTGTGCAGAGCGTTGTTGAAGCCTGAAATTGGGCCTAAAATACGCGCCCTCGCGCCGGAATAGCTCAGCTGGTAGAGCAGCGCATTCGTAATGCGAAGGTCGGAGGTTCGACTCCTCTTTCCGGCACCACCTTTTCCCGACACGCGTCCAGTATAGAAGGCGTCGGGCGCCGCGGCTCAGAGCATTTCGCGGTGTCGCTCGACGATCTGCGCATCGATGCTCTCGCTGGCATGCCGCTCGATGCCGTCGAGCTGCTTGATGACGGCGCTGCGCGAGGCCCCCACCGCCACGAAGCTCCACACCGCCTGGCGCAGGTCGTCGGCGCAGTCGCTCTCGCAGACCGCGACGCCCGGCAGGCGCCCGAAGCGGTCGCGCAGGCCGTTCAGGCGCTGCCGCTTGTCCTTCAGGGAGCGACAGCCGGGCAGGTGAAAGCGCAGTTCGAGAACGCC
>CAZOUC010000471.1:0-2379 GCA_964582825.1 uncultured Enterobacteriaceae bacterium
GGCCGCACTGTGTCGCGGTCTGCTTGCCGAGGTCGCCGCGAGCCACGGCATCGACGGTGCGCGGCCGTCGACCGCGGTCGCCCTGCGTGAGGAGTGTCGCCGCCGCCAGCGCGAGGCCATGGATCTCGACCACCTGGTCGAACTGGAAACGGAGTCGTGGGCAGGGGACCTGCTCGCTGCCGCCGAGAGATTGCAGTGGCCACCGGTCCACAAAGCGGTGCCGGCCGGTTTGCTCGTCAGCGCCGGAGCGTCCCGTCAGCCCCTCGATCGCGACTGTGTCGTCGCCTGGTACCGGGCCTGCGAGGAACTGGTCGCGCGCTTGCGCGAGGTCAGTACCGAGTATTGAGCCCGCGTGACCCGCGTGGTGTCGTTACCGGCGGCCTGTTAGAATCGGGCGAACGATGCAGCCAACGAGGTGATTCGCTTGCAATCTTCACTCCTGGAAATCGTCGAGATGCCCAACGGTGACGTGGTGTTGCGGCGTGCCGGCGAAGAAGGGGAGCCGCTCGTCAATATCCGTTTTTCCGCCGAAGTGCGCGACTACCTGCCGGAAAGCCGGCTCGAGGTCGCGCGCATCATGATCCATGCCGGAATCCAGGCTGCCGCCTCCATGGCCGGCGGCCATGCCGAGCTGGACTACGTTCACGACCTCAGCGAGGGCGGTCAGGTCATCCACTGATCCGGCCGCGTCCCTGCGTGCCGGGGCGGTTCAGATACCGATCCGCAGAATACCCACGCTGATGCCTTCGATGGCGAAGTGCTGGTTCGCGAGGTCGACTTCGATCGGGTCGAAGTCGGCATTCTCCGGCAGCAGCAGCACGCGCCGCCTGCCGTCCCGCTGCAGGCGCTTGACCGTCACCTCGTCGTCGATCCGGGCGACCACGATCTGGCCGTTCCTGGCCTCCGGACTGCGGTGCACGGCCAGCAGGTCGCCGTCGAGGATGCCGACGTCGCGCATGCTCATGCCGCGCACCCGCAACAGGTAATCGGCGCGCGGTCTGAACATCGACGCCGGCATCTCACAGTAGTCCTCGATGTTCTCCTCGGCGAGAATCGGGTTGCCGGCGGCGACACGCCCGACCACCGGCAGGCCCGGAGGCTCCGGCAGACGGATGCCGCGCGAGGTGCCTGCGACCATTTCTATCGCGCCCTTGCGCGCGAGGGCCCTCAGGTGCTCTTCGGCGGCGTTGGCGGAGCGGAAGCCGAGTTCCCGTGCGATGTCGGCGCGGGTCGGAGGGAATCCCGTGTCGGCGATGTGGCGTTTGATCAGGTCGAGCACCTGCTGCTGGCGGGCGGTCAGTTCCTGCATGCGAGTCGGGCCTCTTGCCATCGCGCTGATGCTGTAAGTATATACAGCATAGGCGAACTTGCAAGGTCGGGGGCGACTCAGTCGTTCCAGTAGTCGTCGTCGATGCCGACGTCGTCCGGTTCCACGTGGTTCAGCGCGCCGGACCAGTCCTCTGGATGCAGCGGCGAGTCCGGGTCGCGGGCGTCTTCCTCGCTGAGCTCGTAGGCATTGCGCCAGTCTTCCGGCGGCTCGACCGGCTGCAGCTGCAGTTCACGCCAGGAGTCGAGGTCGTATTCCTCCACCTCGCCTTCGAGATGCTGGATCTCGATCGTCTGGTCATCCTCGTCGAAGGCGACGACCTCGAACAGGAACCCCTGACTGGCTTCCTGGTACCAGTGTCCCACTACCGGGTGCAGTCTCGTCATGGGCGGCGGACCCCGCTGGCGCGCTAGACCTGCGCTTCAAAGTATCACTTCGGCCGGGCCTGTAAAGCGTGGGCGCCCGACTCCGCTTGGGCACCCGTCGGGCGCCGTGCCGGGAAATATCGCAAGGAAGTCATACATTTGCGGCATCCGGCCGGAAAGCCGTCGATCTGCTCCTCATTGAACGTCATAATGCCGCTCCGGCTCATGTGAAATCTGTCTAAAGTCCGCCATGAGGGATCTCGCGTCCTCCATTGCCCTGCCCGAATGGATCTCCCTGCGCGTCGAGGGCTGGATCGTCGACGTGTTCGTCATCGTCCTGGTGACGCTCGTCGCCGTGTACCTGGCGCGCCTGCTGTTCGACCGGCTCGAGCGCCGCTTTGCCCAGACCGCCAACCTGTGGGACGACGCCCTGCTCGAAGCGGTGCGCCGCCCGCTGCGCTGGCTGATGCTGCTGATCGGCCTGGGCTGGGCTGCTGAAGTCGCCCGCGAACAGGCGACCACCAGCCTGCTCGATGCCCTCGACCCGATCCGCGACCTGGGCGTCATCGTGCTCATCGGTCAACGCTACGAAAACCCCGACGTCCTGGCCTGCCTGCCCCCCCATTGGTACCGCCACCGCCCGGCGGAGCTGATCTGCGACGATCTGCCGGCCGCCCTGGCGGCTTT
>CAZOUC010000472.1:0-2378 GCA_964582825.1 uncultured Enterobacteriaceae bacterium
CTGAGCAGGTCCGCGCGCTCGATGATCAGCGGGTTTCGATTTCGGCTCACGGCGCGACCCCGTCCTGCAGGCCCCGGTCGGGACTGGTCCACTTGCCGCGTTTGCCCGAGCGCCGGAACAGCGCCGTCGGCACCGCGGCGGCCACGGTGATGACATTGATCATCCAGTAGGCCAGCGGGTACCAGACCATCCAGAAGTAGATGCGCAGCAGGCCTCGTTCATAGCGCGAGTCGAGGACCAGGCTGACCAGCACCTGCAGCAGGCAGGTGGTGGCGAGCACCACGCCGTGCCAGCCGGGCACGATGGTCGGCACGTGCAGGTTCTCCGGCAGGGTGACGAACTTGCCGAGCAGCCACAGGACGATGATCAGCATCAGGATGTAGCTCCAGAACACGCTGAGCAGGTACTCGGCGAACACGCCCCACATGCGCCTGGACTTCCAGTCTCCCATCTGCCGCCCGTAGCGCAGTGCCGTCTCGACGCCGCCCTGGGCCCAGCGCAGGCGCTGTCGCCACAGGCCGTAGTACGTCTCCGGCATCAGGATCCAGCACAGGGCGTTCGGCTCGTAGCGGACGTCCCAGTGGTCGAGCTGCAGCCGCCAGCTGATGTCGATGTCGTCGGTGACGATGTCGGGGCTCCAGTAGCCGACGCGCTGCAGGGCCGACTTGCGGAACGCCGTGACCACACCGGAGACGGTGAAGATGCGGCCGTAGATGCGCTGCGCGCGCTTGATCAGGCCGATGATCGACGAGAACTCCCCGACCTGGATCTTGCCGAGCAGGGTGCTGCGGTTGCGGATCCGCGGATTGCCGGTGACCGCGGCGACGCGCGGCGAACTGTCGAGGTGCGCGACCAGCCAGTGGATCGCGTGCGGGTCGAGCACCGCGTCGCTGTCGATACAGACCAGGTACTCGCTGCGCGCCACCAGGGCGCCGACGTTGAGCGCGGTGGCCTTGCCGCGGTTCTCGGCCAGGTGCACGACCCGCAGGGACTCGTGGATTCCGGCCAGTTCGTCGAGCAGTTCGCCGGTCTGGTCGCTGCTGCCGTCGTTGATGGCGATGATCTCGTAGGCGGGCCAGGCCGTCTGATCGAGATAGCTGATCGTCTCGCGGATGCGCGTCGCCTCGTTGAAGCAGGGCACCAGGATCGACACGAAGGGGTGTTCCGCCGGGTCTTCCGGGTCGTCGAAGGGCCGGTGCGTCGGGTTTTCCCAGTGCAGCCGGTAGTAGATGCCGCCGCACATCCACACGTACGCCATGAACAGCGGGTAGTAATAGGCGAAGGCCAGCAGGTAGTCGGCGATCGTGTCAAAGTTCATGCCGCATCCCGCCTTCAGAACCGCCAGCTGATGCTGCCGTAGATTGCATCGTAGTCTTCGTCGTCGCCGTCGTAGCTGCGCTGCCGGTGCAGGTAGCCGAGACCGAGGCGCAGCCCGCGCCCGTTCTCCCAGGCGTGTTCGTAGTCGAGGTCCCAGATCGTGCTGCTGCCGAAGCCTTCCTGTCCGTAGCGGCCGAGCCCGACGTTGAGCCGGTGGGTCCAGCGGCGCTCGTAGCGTCGCTGCAGGATGCCGAGGTATTCGCCGTTGATGCCGAGCGACCAGTCCGACTCAGGGTTGAAATAAGGCACGTTGCTGCCGGCGCTGTTGCGCGAATAGTAGGCCTGCTGGATCAGGTCGACGCTGTGATGCGGTGCCTGCCAGACGCGGTGCCGGTGGGCGGCAAACAGGCTTTCGCGGTCGTTGCCGTCGTCGAAGCGCAGCGCCGTGGCGGACACGCGCAGGTCGCGCGACTCGTGCCAGCGGTAGCGCGCCGCGAGCGTCGCCGATTCGCCGCTGATCCCGGCGTTGATGGCGCGCAGCGGCACCGCGTCGCTGTAGCTGTCGACGCCGAGGGACAGGCTCCAGTGGTCGTCCGGCAGCCAGTCTGCGCTGGCGCGCAGCCCGGCGTCCTCGCCATCGTCGCGCAGGGACTGGTCGACCTCGCCGCGAATCACCACGCGTTCGCCCTCGTACTCGATACCGGCACCGAGCCGGTGCAGGCTGCCGTTGCCTTCCGGGAAGCGCGCCCAGCTGTAGCGGTCGCGCAGGACCGCACGGTAGCGTGTCGCGAACGGGACGCTGGACAGGCGTGTCTCGATGGCGCGGTCCTCGCTGCCGAAGGTGCTGCCGCTGCTTTCGCCGGTCAGGAAGCGGCTGGCCAGTTCCGCGGTCCGGCGCTGGCGCAGACGGTCACCGAGTTCCTGCACGTCCCGCTCGGCCGGGTACTGCTGCTGCAAGGCATCGACGGTCTGCTGTGCCGGGCCGAAACGGCGCCGGTCGAGATCGACGTGGGCGAGTCCCAGTTGCGCAGCAGGCCCCGGGCCGGGCAGGTCCCGGGCCG
>CAZOUC010000473.1:0-2375 GCA_964582825.1 uncultured Enterobacteriaceae bacterium
TTCGAGCTCCAGCTCCACTTCCACCGTGGGATCGCCGCGGCTGTCCCAGACGCGGCGCCCGTGAATCGACTTGATTCGTGAATCGCTAATGGTCCTGTGCCTCCAGCCAGCGGCGTGCGATGTGGGCGAGGTCCGGCGCGCCCTCCTGCAGGATCGTGCGGGCGAAGGCGCGCACCCGTTGCGCGCCCGGCTCGTCGAGGTACTCGACGGGCGACTTGCCGTCTACCCGGGCCAGCATCAGCGCGGGCAGCAGGGCCGTCGCACGGCCCTCGAGCGTGGCGGCAGGTTCCCAGTCGACGCGTGTCAGGTAGGTCGTCCGCAGGCTCTCGAAGCACGCAATATACGACCGGCGGTGGGCCGGTTTCCAGGCGCACTTCAACAGCAGGTGATTGAGGCAGAACGCGAGATCGAAAGCCGGGTCGCCGTACCAGGCGCACTCGGCGTCGATCAGTACCGGGCCTGCTGGCCCGACCAGGATGTTTTTCGGGCTGACGTCGCCGTGCACCAGGGCCCTGCGGGTGCGCATGGTCTGCTCGGCAATCGCGCCGAGCCGGCTTTCGAGGTCGGCGTGGCGCGCTGCCGTTGCCAGCAGGTAGGGCTCGATACGCAGCGCCGCGAACAGGCCGTCGCTGGCGAAACGCGCCGCGATCTCTGCCGATCCCGCGGTGCCGGCATGGATCGCGGCGAGCCGCTCGCCGAGACGTTCCGCGGTGGCCGGCTCGACGGTGCCGGCGGCGAGCTGTTGTTTCCACACCGGGTGACGGTCCGGCGGCAGGAAGGGCATGGCGAACAGGCCGCTGTGCGGGTCGTGGCCGAGCACCTCGGGCACCGCGCCCGGCACGATCGCACCGGCGGTTTCCAGCCAGGCGACCTCGAAGGCATTGCGCTCGGTCGACACGGTCCACTCCTGCGCGACGCGCAGCCGTTCGAGGGCACGCTTGACGCAGAGCGTACGTCCAGCGAGATCGACTCGCCAGATGTCCGAGGCGACGCCACCGGTGAGCGGCGACGCCGACAGCGCTTCGGAACCGTCACTCAGGCCCATGGCGCGCAGGCCCTCGCGCAGCCAGTCGGGCGCGTCCGTCGGCCGGTCCTCAGCGCCAGTCGTCAAGGATGAACACCTCGTCGCGATCGTAGGCGCAGTCGTTCGGCCGATGCATCGACACACCGGACTGGTCGATGCGAAATCCGCTTTGCAGCAACTGCCGGTAAGCGCGGCCGCGTGCGGCGCTGACACCCAGCACGAGGCGGTGGGCGCGGTGCGCAGCGGCGCTGGCTTCGCAGGCCTCGAGCAGCCGTTGCAAGGCGTCGCCGTCGCGCGCGGCGGCGAACTTCAGGTAGGCGCGGCCGGTGCCGGTCTCGGAGCCCGCACCGTGGTGGCAGACCGCGAACGCCTCGAGGCCGTGCTCGCCATCGACCAGCAGCGTGTCGCCGAAACCCTGGCTCAGCAGCGAATGCATTTCCCGCCGCACGTCGAGTCCGGCGTGGATGGAGTCGGTCAGGCTGGCGCAGTCCTCGATCACGCCGTGCTGCTCCGGCTCCGGCAGTTCCGACAGTTTGCGGTTCGCCGGCGCGCCGCCGCGCCCGACTTCCCGGGACATGATCAGGCGCAGGCAGCGCGGCCAGAAGCCGAATTTCTGGTACAGGCTCAGGTGCTGCGGACTGTGTGAGAAGGTGAACAGGCCGGCGTGTGCCGTGCCCCAGCGCTCGAAACAGTCCAGTACCGGCTCCATCAGTTGCTGCGCGATGCCGCGCCCCCAGCAGTCCGGCTCGACAGTCAGCGGGCCGAAGAAACCGACACTGCCCCAGCCGGTGGCGAAGTTCGAGCCGACCAGCCGCTCGTCCCGTTCGGCGGCGAAGGCCGCGGTCGGGTCCGCGTGGAACCGGCCGTGGATGAAACTGGCGTCACCGAGAAAGCCCAGGGGTTCGCGCAGGCCGAGAAAGGTGCCGAAGGCCATCTCCATGATCTGGTGAGCCCGGTCCAGATCGCGGGTCTCCAAGGGTCTGATCAGCGCGGCAGAGCTGTTCATGGCGTGATCCCGCGGTGGCGGACGCCGGGCGTCATCCGTCCAGGCAGTCGCGCGCGGCAGCGAGGCGCTCGCGCGCCGCACCCTGCAGCAGCTGGCTCTCGAGACCGGCCAGGATCAGGCGGAAGCCGTGGGCGTCGTAGAAGCGCAACTGTTCGGCAGCGGTGGCCAGGGCGCCGAGTACCAGGCTCCGGGAGCGACCGGCAACGGCAATGTGCTCGATCGCGCTGCGCATCCGCTCGTGCAGTGGTTCACCGAGGCAGCCGAGGCTCATGGCGAGGTCCCCGCCACCGACGAACAGGCCGTCCAGCCCGGCTACCGCGGCGATCGCTTCGACGTTGCCGAGGC
>CAZOUC010000474.1:0-2356 GCA_964582825.1 uncultured Enterobacteriaceae bacterium
CCGTTATTGTTGAGCCGCCGGCCGGAACCGTGGTGGCTTGGTTATTGTCGGCCGAGGGTGCAAAATCCACACCATCGCGCCCGATGGCTTGATTTACATGCAATTTTCTTCGCGGGGCGAGCGGGCCGGCCGGGCCGGTGTAAGCCAGTTCGACACCGTCTCGGTGCCGATGACGCTGGTGCGTGCACACCTCGCCGGTATGGTCGGGCGCGGCCACGAGCCGGCTGAGCTGCTGGCGCGGTTCGATGCCAGCCCCGATGAAGAGCGCCTGTCGCTGAGCCAGTTTGCCCGCCTGATCAACGGCTGCTGGCAGCTGGTCGAGTCGGAAAGCGCCGGGTTCACCGCCCGGCCGGTGAAGCTCGGCAGTTTCGCGATGATGAACCACGCGGCCCTGAACTGCCCCAACCTGCGGCGCGCCCTGCTGCGGTCGATCCGGTTTTTCCGGCTGATCAGCGATGAATTGCGCATCGAGCTGCGCGAGCGGGGCGACCTGGCCGCGCTGGAGTTCTCGCACGCCAACCTGCTCGGGCTCGACGACCGGGCCTTCATCGAGAGCCTGGTGACGATCTGGCTGCGCTGGTCCAGCTGGCTGATCGGCCGACAGATTCTCCCGGAGCGCGCCGAGTTCGCCTTCGCCCCGCCGAGCTACGCCGACGAGTATCCCGAGATCTTCGCCTGCGACGTGTACTTCGAGGCGGCGGCGAACCGGCTGATTTTTCCGTCCCGCTACCTGGACCTGGCCCCGGTGCGCAACGAGGCCCAGCTCGACGAGTACCTCGCCAGGGCACCGTCCACGCTGATGATTCACTACAAAGGTGAGCGCTCGCTGTCTGCCCAGGTCAAGAATATTCTGGTCTCGGCCGCGTACACGGAGGGGATGACCGCGGAGGACGTGGCGGCAGAACTGGACATGCCGGCAGCCACGCTGCGCCGCAGCCTGCGCGCCGAGGGCAACGGCTTCCAGGAGCTCAAGGACGGCGTCCGACGCGAGGCCGCCGTGCGCCTGCTGCTCGACACCGACCTGTCGATCAACGACATCGCCGACCGGACCGGCTTTTCGGAGGCGAGCGCCTTCCACCGCGCCTTTCGCCGCTGGACGGGTCTGGCGCCCGGCCAGTTCCGCGAGCGCCAGGGACGCTGACAGTTCGGTCAATCGCCTGTTCAGCGCGGTCATTGAGCCGCCCTCCCGGCTGGGTCACGATGGTCGGTCTGTCCCAACAGCCCTGGAGGCGCAGTAATGACCTCGGAAGCGTTCATCTTCGACGCCATTCGATCCCCCCGCGGCCGCGGCAAGAGCAGCGGCACCCTGCACGAAGTCAAACCGATCAGCCTGGTGGCGGGCCTGCTGCAGGAACTGCAGCGCCGCAACGACCTGGACACCGCCCGCGTCGACGACGTGGTGCTCGGCTGCGTCACCGCCGTCGGTGACCAGGGCGCCGATATCGCCAAGACCGCCAGCCTGATGGCGAACTGGGACGAGGACATCGGCGGGGTCACCCTGAACCGCTTCTGCGCATCGGGCGCCGAGGCTGTCAATCTCGCCGGCATGAAGGTCAAGTCCGGCTGGGAGCAGCTGGTCGTGGCCGGCGGTGTCGAGTGCATGTCACGGGTGCCGATGGGTTCCGACGGCGGCGCGATGGCGCTCGACCCGGAAACCAGCATGCACACGCACTTCATGCCGCAGGGCATCGGCGCCGATCTGATCGCGACCCTGGACGGCTTCAGCCGCGCCGACGTCGACCGCTTCGCCGTGGCCTCGCACCAGAAGGCCGCGGCCGCCTGGGAGCGCGGCGCCTTCGCGAAATCGGTGATTCCGGTTCGCGACCGCAACGGCGTGACCATCCTCGACCGTGACGAGACGGTCCGCCCCGACTGCTCGATGGAGGGCCTCGGCAAACTCGGCGCGTCCTTCGAGTTCATGGGCGACCTCGGCTTCGACAACGTACCGAAACCGAAGTATTCGCACGTCGAGCACATCAACCACGTGCACACCGCCGGCAACTCCTCGGGCATCGTCGACGGTTCGGCCCTGCTGCTGATCGGCAGCGAACAGGCCGGCCGCGACCTCGGCCTGACGCCGCGGGCGCGGATCCTCGCCGGCGCCGTGGTCGGCACCGACCCGACGATCATGCTCACCGGTAACGACCCGGCCTCACGCAAGGCGCTGCAGATTGCCGGCCTGAGCTACGACGACATCGACCTGTTCGAGGTCAACGAGGCCTTCGCCGCCGTGGTCATGCACTTCCAGCGCGAATCCGGCGTGCCGTTCGAGAAGATCAACGTCAACGGCGGCGCGATCGCCATGGGCCACCCGCTGGGCGCCACCGGCGCGATGCTGATCGGCACGCTGCTCGAC
>CAZOUC010000475.1:0-2355 GCA_964582825.1 uncultured Enterobacteriaceae bacterium
GCCGTCGGGTCCTCGTCCGTGCCGCGCAGGGCCTCGTCCAGCCGGTCCGCCTCGGGGCCGCCCAGGCTCCAGAACCCGCAGGCTCCGAGTTCGCTCAGCAGCGCGGTGATGAATACCTGTTCGACGGTGTCCTCGTCTGCACCCTCGACGAGGCTGCGGGCCTGCACCGCCGCGTGCAGCGACTGGGCCAACAGCCGCAGCAGGCGCTGGTGAATCGACGGCTTGAGCTCACCGGCGCTGAGTAGGCTCGACAGCAGGCGCGAGGTGATGCAGATGCTGCGGATGGTCTGGAATCCCAGCACGATCGCGGCCCGACTGACGGTGCTGATGTCGCGGCGACTCGGGTTGTAGACCGCGCTGTTGGCGACGCGCAGCACCTGCGAAGTCAGGGCCGTGTCGTGCAGCACCGCCTGACCGATCTGACCGAGGGTGCTGGTGTCACTGCGGGCGACGTCCTCGAGACGTGCCGCCGTGGCGGTGACGGCCGGGAGTTGCAGCTCGCCGATCCGGCGCACCCAGGCATCGAGGCCGAACGGACGGTCGCGGCTCACGCCGGCAGCCTCGTCGCTGCGGCTCGCTCAGGCATCGTCGTCCTGGCGGTTCCTGTTCCTGCGATGCGCGGCCGGCTTGATGATGAAGTGGTGGCTGTCGACGTAGGAGCGCTGGAGCCACCATTCGAGCTTGGCGGACAGGCTGTGTCTTCGATCGCCCGGGCGGCGCTTGTAGCGCCGCGGATTATCGGGTCCGCTGGCATCGCTGCGGTCGCGACGCTCACGACCGGAGCGCGGGTCACTGAAGATCGTCTCGGAGAGAGAGTCTGCCGGTGCCGGCTTGCGGCTCTCGACGGGTCTGGGTCGGGCGCTGCGCTTGCGGATTTTCGCCATCGTGCCGGGTCACGCGGAACCTTGTGATCTATCTAGCCTAGCCGGTTTTTGCCATCATGCGCGCCGGTGCGGGTGCCGGCGGACCTGGTACCAGAGGTGGGACTCGAACCCACACGGCTTTCGCCAACGGTGTTTGAGACCGTCTCGTCTACCAGTTCCGACACTCTGGCAGGCCCGAATCCGCAAGTATACCAAACCACCTGCGAGCTACTGCATGCAGCGAGAAGACTTCGATTTCGACCTGCCGGACGAACTGATCGCCCGCTACCCGGCCCAGCGCCGCAGCGACAGCCGACTGATGCACGTCACGCCACGCGCCGCGGCTCCGGGACACCACGTGTTCCGGCAGCTGCCCGAACTCCTCGCGCCCGGCGACCTTCTGGTGTGCAACGACACGCGCGTGATCCCGGCGCGCCTGTACGGCGTCAAGCGCGACAGCGGCGGGCGCGTCGAGATACTCGTCGAGCGTCTGGTCGACGACCGTGCGATGCTGGCGCAGTGTCGTGCCAGCAAGGCGCCGCGAGCCGGTACCGTGATTCGTGTCGAGGACGGTGCATCGTGCTTCGACTTCGAAGTGGTGGGTCGCGAAGACGATTTCTTTCGCCTGCAGCTGCGGCAGGGCCGGCTGGTCGACGCACTCGAACGTGCCGGACACATGCCCCTGCCGCCCTACATCGACCGCGCCGACGAAGCGGTCGACCGTGATCGGTACCAGACCGTGTACGGGTCCAGGCCGGGCTCCGTGGCAGCGCCGACGGCGGGCCTGCACTTCGACGACGAGTTGCTCGAAGCGCTTGATGCGGCCGGCCTGCGGCGGGTGTTCGTCACCCTGCACGTCGGTGCCGGGACCTTCCAGCCCGTTCGCAGCGACGATATCAGGGCGCATCGCATGCACGCCGAGTATCTCGAGGTGGACGAGGCCGTTTGCGCGGCAGCGATGGAGACCTGGGCCCGTGGCGGCCGCGTGGTGGCCGTCGGTACTACCGCGGTGCGCTCTCTGGAAACCGCGGCAGCGGAGGGCGAGCTGCGACCCTACCGCGGTGACACGCGCATTTTCATCTACCCGCCGTACCGTTTCCGGGCGGTCGACATGCTGATCACCAATTTCCACCTGCCTCAGTCGACCCTGCTGATGCTGGTGTCGGCTTTCGCCGGGCGCGAGCGCATGCTCGACGCCTACGCCGAGGCGGTGCGCGAGCGCTACCGGTTCTTCAGCTACGGCGACGCGATGCTGCTGGAAGGGCTGCAGCCCGCTGCCCTGGCCGCCGGGTCCGGTTGATGCGCGAGTGCTTCATGTCCTTCGAGCTGGACGGCCGCGACGGCGCGGCTCGCCGCGGCCGCCTACGCTTTCCCCGCGGGCTGGTGGAAACGCCCGCGTTCATGCCGGTGGGCACCTACGGCACGGTCAAGGGCATGCTGCCGCGCGACGTCGCCGCGACCGGCGCGCAGATCCTGCTCGGCAATACCTTTC
>CAZOUC010000476.1:0-2355 GCA_964582825.1 uncultured Enterobacteriaceae bacterium
GACATAGTTGTTCAAGATCAACGGAGTTTTTTCCGTGCTGCCCCTCCATCATTTACCGAGCGGATGCTGACCACGGGGCCGCGGCCGCCGGGTGGCGGGTCGTATACGGCAGTGAAACCGATCGGGCAGGCCTCATCGCGTTCCGGCGGCAGGCTCAGAAGGAGCGTGTCGGCCTGCGCGGCACAGCGCGCCCGCTGGCGTTCGAGCAGCGGCTGTCCACCCAGCAGCAGCCCGGTCTTGCGCCGTCCGCCGAAGCGCCGCCCCTGCCCTCCGGCCAGCACCACGAGCGTCCGCTCAGGCGGCAAGGTCTTGCCTCTCCAGGGCCAGAATCGGCTTCCGCCTGAGCCGGTAAGTGTTTGTCATGTATGGATTTCCGACTATTCTTAGGGAACCGCGGGCGCGGTCGGGCGCTGGTATCGAATTTGCAGCGCCGAACCGTCAAGACCGGGCCCACTCCGGGCCACCTGACACAGGACAGACGCTTGCGTCACGCTTTCCACATCCGGCGTCGTCCGGGCAGTCTGCTGCTCGTACTGCTGCTGTGCCTGGCGGTGCCGATCGAGGCCCAGCAACGCCTGACACTGAACATGCGCGGCGCCGACATCCAGGCCGTGATCCAGTGGCTCGCCGACGCCACCGGCCGCACCATCGTCGTCGACCCCCGCGTGCGGGGCGAAGTGACGATACTCGCCCGCGACCCGGTATCCGTTGGCGAAGCTTACCAGATCGTCACCTCGGCCCTGCAGATCTACGGGTTCGCGGCCATCGAGCGCGACGGCGTGGTGCAGATCGTGCCGCAGGCGAACGTGCGCACCGGCACGACCCGCATCGCCAAGGCGCTGGCGGGCGACGAGGCCGGACCGGTCAACTACACGATGCGGCTGACGCGCCTGAGCGCCGCCGATGTCGCCAACGCGCTCAAGCCCCTGGTGCCGTCGCACGCCCACCTGTCCGCGTTCCCGGACGGCAACGTGCTTCTGATCGCCGATGAAATCAGCAATGTGCGGCGCATCGTCGCCCTCGCCGAGGCCCTGGAAGAACAGGGCGACGTCGAGCTCGAGGTCGTTACCCTGCAATACGCGTCGGCGGAGGAGCTCGAACCGCTGGTCAAGGCCCTGGCCGGCAGTGGCAACGAGGCGCCGCTGCAGACCGCCGTGGACCGGCGCAGCAACGCCCTCGTGCTCGCCGGTGACGCCTACTGGCGCGACCGCGCGCGTGATCTTCTCGAGCGCCTCGACCAGCCGCTGGCCAGCGCCAACACCCAGGTGATCTACCTGAACTACCTGGACGCGGCCGAGGTGCTGCCCATCCTGCGAGGCCTGACCGCGGGGAGCGAGCAGCGCGAAGGCGCCCCGGGCAGTCGCGTCAGCATCGAGGCCAGCGAGTCGACCAACGCGCTGATCGTCAGTGCACCGCCGGCGATGATGACGCAGATCGAAGACGTGGTCCGCCAGATCGACATCCGCCGCGCGCAGGTGCTGGTCGAAGCGGTGATCGCCGAAGTGTCTATGGATCTGGCGCGCGAACTCGGCGTCCAGTGGCAGAGCGAGGTCACTGCCGACGGCACCTTCGCGGCGACCAACTTCGGCCGCAGCAGCCCGATCGCCGATCCGACCGACCCGCCGTTGCTGAGCCTCGACAGTGGCCTGACCGTCGGCTACTTCGCCAACAGCACCCTGCGCGCCCTGCTCAACGCCCTGCAGATCGACGAGGACAGCAACATCCTGTCGACGCCTTCGATCGTCACGCTCGACAACAACGAGGCGGAAATCCTCGTGGGCTCCAACGTGCCGTTCATCACCGGGCAGGCCACCGGGCCAGCGGCGGGCACCAGCAACCCCTTCACGACGATCGAGCGCGAGGACATCGGCATCACGCTGAAGGTCACGCCGCAGATCAATCGCGGCGATGCCATCACCCTGGACGTACTGCAGGAGGTCGAGACGCTCAGCCAGTCCCAGGTATTCGGGACCCAGGTGGCTACCGACATCGTCACCGACAAGCGCAGCATCCAGACCAAGGTGCTGCTCGATGACAACGACATCCTCGTGCTGGGCGGACTGATCGAGGAAGACATGCGCGAGATCGTGCAGAAGGTCCCGCTGCTCGGCGATATCCCGCTGCTCGGCCGGGCCTTCCAGAGCCGGCGCAACAGCGTCAGCCAGCGCAACCTGATGGTGTTCATCCACACCCGGATCATCACCGACATGGCGACCGCTGAAGAGGAGACACGGCGTCGCTACGAACTGATCCGGCAGCGCCAGCTCGAGCACATCGAAGGCCGCGGGACCGGCTCACTGGGACAGGGGCCCGCCCTGCCCGCCTACGACGAGCGCCGCCAGCCGGACTGACGCC
>CAZOUC010000477.1:0-2351 GCA_964582825.1 uncultured Enterobacteriaceae bacterium
ATCAGGCGTGACAGCAGTCGGGTACGCCGCGATTCGCCGTGGCAGTAGGTCGGCAGGATCGCGCGCCCGCCCGCGTCGAGGACGCGGGCGATCTCGTCCAGCACCCGGGCCGGGTCGTCGAGCAGATGCAAAAGGTTCGAGGCGAGCACCACGTCGAAGCTGCCCGACGGAAACGGCAGGGCCGTGGCGTCGGCGGCGGCCAGGCGCAGCGGGCTCGCCTCGCGTCGGGCACGGTCCTGCGCCACGCGCAGCATCGGCAGCGACAGATCGGTCGCGACGAAGCCGGCCACGCGCGTGGCCAGGGGCCGCGCCAGCAGCCCGGTTCCGGTGCCGATTTCCAGTACGCGGTCGCCGGAGGCGAGGTCCGCGGGCAGTTCGGCGGCCAGGCGCCGGTAGCTGCGGCCGAGCGTGCGGTCGATGAAGCGCTCGTAGACCGGCGCCAGGCGGTCCCAGAAAGAATGCGTGCCCAGCATGGTCTCCTCTCAGGCAGCCCGGCGAAGACACCGCCCCCGGCCGTATGCGGGCGGCTGGCGCCACCCGCACTGTGGCATTATTCCGCCGCGTTTGGAACGTCGATCAAAACGGTATGAACGCTTGGCGTCGCCGGCGGTCGTAAAGGCGGTTCGGAACGGGGCGAGCCGCAGGGCGGCGGGCTCGCCGGCATCGCCGGCCGCCTTCGGGCTTCGAGCGCAGCGGCGCATCGGGGCGACAGACCACGACAACAACGAGGAGAACCGCTGATGCAGGCAGTCGTCCGTCTTTACGATGCGGCCGTAGGTCGCAGCAAGTCCCTGGATTTTCTCGCGCCGCTGCTGCTGCGCATCTACCTGGGCCCCATTTTCATCCTCGCCGGCGCCAACAAGCTGCGCAGCATCGAGGACGTCGGCTACTGGTTCGGTTCACTGGGAATCCCGCTGCCTGAACTGATGGCCTGGCTTGCGGCGCTGACCGAACTCGTCGGCGGTGCGCTGCTGGTGGCGGGCTTCGCCGTCCGTCTGGTCAGTCTGCCGCTGATGTTCACGATGGTCGTCGCGGCCGTGACCGCGCACTGGGACTCCGGCTGGCACGTGCTGCCCGAAGACCAGCTGACGGCGCCCTGGGAGTGGCGCGAGGACCTCATCGAGGGCGCCCAGACCCGCAAGGACCGCGCGGTGGCGATCCTGCGCGAACACGGCAATTACGGCTGGCTCACCGAGACGGGGAGCATCACGATTCTGAAGAACGGCATCGAGTTCGCGGCGACGTACTTCGTGATGCTGCTGGTGCTGTTCTTCACCGGCGGCGGACGCTGGACCAGCCTCGACTATTGGCTCGCCCAGCTGTTCCACGGACCGCAGGCGCCGCGCTGAGACCTTACTGGTCACCGTTGAGCCGCTGCCAGATGAAGATCAGCTGGGCGGCGATCGAGGTCAGAAAGCCGGCGCCGAGCAGCAGCATGGCGCCGAGCGCCAGCAGTTCCCCGCGCAGCCCCTGCTGGCCGCTGTGGTCGAGATAGAACACCGTGCCGAGCCCCAGGAAAAACAGCACGGCACCGGCGGCGAACAGCTGCAGGGTGCGTACCGGGGAGTCCACGAAGCCTCGCAGCAGGCGGAGCAGGGCGTGCATCAGGCGACCAGAGTCCGCACGATGCGCTCGTAGCAGCGGCTGAGCCGATCGAGGTCGGCCACCGCGACGCGCTCGTCCACCTGGTGAATGGTCGCGTTGACCGGCCCGAGCTCTACGACCTCGGCGCCGGTCTTCGCGATGAAGCGGCCGTCGGAGGTGCCGCCTCCGGTCGATGCTTCGGCAGAGACGCCGAGCTCGTCGCGAATCGCCCGCAGCGTCGCGTCGACCAGGGCGCCGCTCCCGGTATGGAACGGCTCGCCGCTCAGGGACCAGTCGACGCGGAATTCCAGCCCGTGGCGAGTCAGCACCGCTTCGACGGCGGCGCGCAGCGACGCGGCGTTGTGGTGCCGGTTGTAGCGGAAATTGAACTGTACCCGCGCCTCGCCGGGAATCACGTTGCTGGCGCCGGTGCCCGCCTGCAGGTTGGCAATCTGGAAACTGGTCGGAGGAAAGCGGCCGTCGCCGTCGTCCCAGCGGCGGCGCGCGAGTTCATCGAGGGCGGGCAACGCGGCGTGAATCGGGTTGAGTGCGAGCTGGGGGTAGGCGACGTGCCCCTGGCGACCGAACACCGTCAGTTCCCCGTTCAGAGAGCCGCGCCGCCCGACGGGGATCACGTCACCCAATTCTGCGCTGCTGCTCGGTTCGCCGACCAGGCACCAGTCGATCGCGGTGCCTTCGGAAATCAGGTGATCGACCACCCGGGCCGTGCCGTCGACAGCGGGCCCTTCCTCGTCGCTGGTCAGCAG
>CAZOUC010000478.1:0-2350 GCA_964582825.1 uncultured Enterobacteriaceae bacterium
GATTACCTCAAGCCCGCCGACGACCGGCAGCCGAACCGCGTGGTACTGGTGAACATTCCGGGTCACCCCGTCGCGCTGGTCGGCTTCCTGATGCGCGATTCCTTCGACGACCAGCCCCGCCTGCAGCAGGACGGCGACCGGGTCGCCGTCTATTTCCCGATGAGCTACCAGATCGGCGGCTACACGGTGTTCCTGCCCCGCGACTGGATATCGCCGGTCGAGATGGGCGTCGACGAGGCGATGCGCGGCACCCTGACCGGGTGGGCGGGCAGCGAGAAGTAGCGGCAGCCTGGACACTACCCACGCTGTTTGCAGCATGGCGCGACTCGGCCTTCGAATCGTCAGCCGCGCGTTGGCGACCCGGCGCGCTCCGACCGGGCAGACCACGCCAGCCGGTACAGGACGTATCCGCCTGCCGCGCCGGCCAATCCCTGTAGCAGCAGGCCGCTGAACGAGCGTGCCGACGCCACCGGCGTGACATTGAGCACGGCGGTCATCGCGAGATGCATCGCGACGATGGCAACAAAGAAACCGGACGTGCAGCCGATGAGCAGCCAGCGTGATCTGCCCCGGCTGACCAGTCGGATCACCGGCAGGGCGACGACAAAGGCCGCGGCAATCAGCGGCGCAAAGGTCGGGAACATGCCGAGCAGGTCGTGCCAGACAGCCTGGGCCCACACGCCGAAATCGACGGTCATGCCCATTTTCCTGAGCGAGCCGAGCACATGTGCAGTAGCGACCGCAGCGGCCAGGACATAGGTCACCAACACCGCGGCGACAAACGCCAGTATCGATCGAATCACCGTCGTCCGGGCTCCGTTGTGATTTCAACCTCTGGTCCGATGCACTAGCATAACCGCCAATCGGATTTGCGCAGTAACCCGCATGCCTCGGCTTTTGTCTCTGCTGTTTGTCGTCCTGATCGGTACCTTGGCCGAAAGCGGGCATGCCTACCGGTTGACGACCGTTGCAGAAGGCCTGGACCACCCCTGGTGCGTGGCGTTCCTGCCCGACGGCGCGCTGCTCGTCACCGAGCGTCCGGGTACGTTGAGACGCATCGAAACGACCGGTGCGGTAAGCGAGCCCATCGACGGCGTGCCGCCGGTCTACGTCGCCGGACAGGGCGGCTTGTTCGACGTGCTGCTCGACCCGGACTTTGCCAACAACCGCAGGATCTACCTGTCGTACGCCCACGGGGATCGGCGCGCCAATGCCACGCGGGTGGTCCGCGCCCGGCTCGGCGACAGCGCACTCGAGGATCTCGACGTGATCTTCACCGTCACCCCGCAAAAGAGCCTGCCGCAGCACTACGGGGGCCGGATGGCCTTTCTGCCCGACGGTACCCTGCTGCTCACCACCGGGGAAGGCTTCAACTATCGTGAACTGGCGCAGCGAACCGACGGACTCCTCGGCAAGACCGTGCGCATCAACCCGGACGGCTCCATACCACAGGACAACCCGTTTGCCGACGGCAAGGGTGGACATCCTGCGCTCTACTCCTTCGGACACCGCAACCCGCAGGGATTGATCGTCGACCCGCAGACCGGGCAGATCCTGCTGCACGAGCACGGCCCGCGCGGAGGCGACGAGATCAACCGGATCGAGCCGGGACGCAACTACGGCTGGCCCGCGATCACCTATGGCCTGGACTACAGCGGCGCCTACGTCTCGCCGTTCACCGAACACCCGGACATGGAGCAACCGCTGAAGGTCTGGACGCCTTCGATCGCCCCGTCCGGCTTCGCAATCTACCGCGGCGACCGGTTTCCGGCATGGCGAGGGAGCCTGTTCGTGGGTGCGCTTGTAGACCGCGAGGTGCGCCGCATCACCCTGCATCCGGATGGCAGCACATCGGAAGAGGCGCTGTTCTCCGAGTTGGGCGAACGGATCCGCGACGTGCGCGTGTCGCCTGACGACGCCATCTACCTGGTCACCGACGGCAAGCCGGGGCGAATCGTTCGCGTTGATCCCGATTGACGCGCCCGGCACCGCTTCCAGCAAGCCCGGTCGCTGTCGCCGTGCGGACCGACCCAAGCCGGCGCGCCGCGTCAGAATGTATGGCGGATGCCCAGAACGAAGCGGTCCTGCGGGGCGAACTGACCGAACAGCCCAACGCGTGCACCCCGAAACGCATCGACCGTCAGGTATGCGGTGCTGTTGTCGCCGAGCTCGTAATCGAGGGACAGCTGGAACAGGTCGCCGCCGGCGTCGAAGCCGTGATACCAGCGGGAAGTCAGTTGCACCGTTTCATAGGCGAAGCTGCGCCGCAGCAGCACGGTCGCGACGCGGTCGCGTGGCGGGCGCACCAGGTCCGGCGGGTAGTGATCTGGCTCAAAACAGGGCCGTCCCT
>CAZOUC010000479.1:0-2350 GCA_964582825.1 uncultured Enterobacteriaceae bacterium
AGTACGGACCACTCCGCCCGACTCAAGCCTCGAACCGAACCTCCAGCAAGCGCCGGCGCCCGTAACCCGTCTCTCCGCTTCGACCCCGGCTCCACCGCCCCAGGCGCCGCTGCCTGTCACCCCTGACTCAGCTCGGTTATCATGCGGCGTCACCTGCCTACCACGGCCCACCACCAAGGAACTCATTCATGAACTGGAAATTACCGACGCTCGTCAGCGCCGCGGCCCTGCTGGTCGCCTGCAATCAACCGACCGGTGAGGCGCCGGCGCCGGCCGCGACCGAGGCCAGCCTGGAGACGACGGAGCAGCGCACCGCGTACGCTCTGGGCACCAAGCTCGGTGAACAGATGCAGGCGCAGGAAGTGGACGTCGACATTGCGAGCTTCGTGGCCGGTATCGAGGACCAGATGGCCGGCGGCGAGCTGCGTATCGGCCAGGAAGAGATCGCCAGCCTGATGGCCGAGTACCAGGCCGCGGAGATGGTGCGCCAGCAGGAGCGCATGGCGCAGATGCAGCAGGAGATGGAAGCCCTGGCCTCGACGAATCGCGAGGAGGCTGCGCAGTTCTTCGAAGAGAATGCCGCGGCCGAAGGCGTGATGACCACCGAGTCCGGATTGCAGTACAAGGTGCTCGAAGCCGGCGAGGGCCCGTCGCCCGGTCCGACCGACCGCGTCACCGTGCATTACGCGGGCACCCTGCTCGACGGTACGCAGTTCGACAGTTCCTACGACCGGGGCTCGCCGGCGACTTTCGCCCTGAACCAAGTGATTGCCGGCTGGACCGAGGGCCTGCAGCTGATGCAGGAAGGCGCGAAGTACCAGTTCTACATCCCGTCGGAGCTCGCCTACGGCTCACGCCCGCGCGGTGACGTGATCGGTCCGGACGCGGCCCTGGTGTTTACGGTCGAGCTGCTGGACGTCGAGCAGGAAGAAGAGCAGGACGGCAGCGACGACGCGGAGGGCTGAACCCCTCCGCCGTCACGGCGACATGCGCGACACCAGGCCGTTGGACGCGACGGCCCAGTAGCGCTCCGTATCGGCGTCGAAGGCCAGGTCCAGGACGGCGGCGCCGGTCGGCTTCCAGGCTTTGCGCTTGGGCAGGGTCCACCGGCCCAGCTCGCGCAGGCCGAAGGCTTCCCACAGGTAAACGGTTCGGTCCGAGGTGCCGGTCAACAGGCGATCGCCATTGGCCGAGAAGCGTGCCGCAGTGAAGGTCATGCCGCGCTGCACGGCGGTGCCGAGCAGCGGCACCGTGCCGATCTCCTCGCCGGTCAGGGCGTTCCAGACCGCCGCCCGATCGTACTTGCTGACGCTCAGGCCGCGGCTGCCGTCGTCCGACAGCTCCACCAGGCGGACCGATTCGCGGTGGTTCCAGCGGAACAGCTCCTCACCGGTCTCGACGTCCCACAGCCGCGCCGAACGATCCTCGGACCCGGTCATCAGGCGCCGGCCGTCGGCGCTCAGGCTGACGCTGCGCACGCGGTTGCCGTGCTGGAAGCGGCGCAGGACGCCGCCATTGCGGATGTCGAAGAGCACCGCCGTATGGTCGACCAGGCCGAGCACCGCGTAGCGGGCCTGCGGGGTCAGGTCGACCGACAGGATCTCGCTCGGTGCGGCGAAGTAACGCAGGCCCTCGCCGGTTTCGACATCCCAGAGCACCAGGTCCCGGAACTCGACGGTGACCGCGAAGCGGCCCTCGGGCGAGAACGCCGCGGCGGTGATTTCCGCGCGGGCGTCGGGTGCGTGGTTCCAGTCCCAGCGCCGCTCCGAGCTGTCGAGCTCCCAGAGACTGCCGCCGTGAACGATCGAACCGACCACTGCCCGGTTGCCGTCGCCGGACAGGGCGCCGCTGTACAGGCCCTGCACGGCGACTTCGAGGGTGCGGTCGGGCGGCTTGCCCTGGCTGCAGGCCTGTAGCAGGGGCAGCAGGACGAGCAGCAGGATGGCGAATCTGTGCAGCAAGGAACGGTGCCGGGGCGAAATCGTCGACGTCGCCAATGTATCACCGCACCCGGGGGCAGGCCAGCTTGGTCGCCACGTGCGGATCAGGCGGCGACGAGATCCTCGTCCCGGTCGCGAATCAGCCGGATCAGGGCGTCTTCGCGCGCGAAGCGCGTCTCCATTTCTTCCCCGAGGTCCGACAGGCGCTGCAGGAGCCGCTCGCCGCTCAGCGATGGATCGTTGCAGGCCTCGTCGAAAGCCAGCGCGTGTTCGGTCGACAGGTCGATCTGCGGAAACAGCCGCGCGACCCGCTCCGGGGTGCTCGTCAGTTCGGCGATTTCGTGGTCCGCGCCCAGCCGTTCCAGCACGCAGACATCGTCATTCTCGCGGGTGCGCTGTAGCCGGGGGGA
>CAZOUC010000480.1:0-2347 GCA_964582825.1 uncultured Enterobacteriaceae bacterium
GCAGCCACTGGATGTGGTTCGTGTTCCCGCAGCTGGACGGTCTCGGCTACAGTCCGACCGCGCGCCACTTCGCGATCCGGTCCCGGGAAGAAGCGGAAGCCTACCTGGCCGACCCGGTGCGCGCCTGCGCGAGTGCTGTGCGGCGCTGCTCGCCGTCGAGGGCCGCAGCGCCCACGACATCCTCGGCAGCCCCGACGACCTCAAGCTGCGCTCCTCGATGACCCTGTTCGCGGCCGTGGCCCCTGGCGGGACGGTGTTCCGCGAGGTGCTGGCGCGCTACTACGAGGGCGAACCGGACCCGCGAACCCTGGAGCTGTTGGACGCTTTCGCCTGAGCCTCAGTCTTCGCCGCTGCGCCGCACCCGGGCGACGACGTCGTACAGCAGGCCCGAGAACGCGTTCAGGCGCGTGAAGCGCAGCACCAGCTGGTACGGTGAGCCCTGTCGGCGTGGCCGGCGCGGTTCGGGTATGCGCCGCAGGAACAGCAGGGTGATGACGACGCGGAACAGGGAAGACACCAGGAAGGCCCAGGCCAGCGCCGACGGCAGCGAGGCGGCCAGCGCACCCAGCTCGATGCGGACCGGCAGCGCCTGCGTGACCAGCACGCCGAGCATCGAGCCGAGGAACACGCCGCCGGTCATCACCACGTTCTGCAGCGCCTGGTAGGTCGCCCGTTTCTCGCGTGGCACCAGGTCGTAGAGGATGTTGCTGGCGCTGAGGCTGAAGCCCGCCCAGGCAAAGCCGCTGACCACTTGCACCGCCATCAGGTACCAGAACTCGCCGGAGATCAGCCAGGCCGCGGGCAGCAGCGGCAGGATCAGCCCGGTGGTGAGCAGCACCAGGCGGTTGCCCATCAGGTCCCCGATCCGTCCCCAGTAGCCGAGCGTGAGGAACTGCACCAGCACCGACATGCCGGTGTTGGCCATGAACTGCAGGTAACTGAAGCGCAGGTCCTCGAGCATGTACACGGCGAAAAACGGCGCCGACACGCCGACCGCGGCCTGCATCAGCACGAAGTACAGACTGAAGCGCAGGGCCGGACGGAACGCCGGGGTGGCGAGCCAGCGCAGGTCGTGCACCGGCTCGATACTCGCCGCGTGCGGTACCGGCTCGTGCATTGCGCGCAGCTGCAGGGCGGAGATCAGCCGCGCGATGGCGGCGACCAGGAACAGCGACGCGAAGCCGATCGCGGTCGCATCGAGCAACCGCGTGGCGTGCAGCAGCAGGCCGGCGCCGAACAGGGCGGAGAAGGTCGCGATCTGCGCCAGCGCGGTACGCCGTGCAAAGAAGCGGCCGCGCATCCGCTCGGGGACCAGCTCGCCCATCAGGCTCATCCACTGCGGAGCGATGAAGTGCGCCGCGCCGTAGTAGAGCGACAGGCACACCAGCAGGATCGGAACGGCGTGGGCCGGAAACAGCAGCGGCAGCAGGCCGGTCGGCAGAATGACCGCCGCCTGCAGCAGGGCGCCGCCGACGATCAGCGGCCGCCGGCGGTTCAGTCGGTGTCCGAGCCAGGCCGAGATCAGCTGGCCGGCCGAGCCGACCAGGTTGGGCAGGGTGGCGATCAGCGCCACCTGCGGCGCGCTGGCGCGCAGGAACAGGGCGAGCGCCGAGAAGTAGGTCTCGATGCTGCCGGCCATCACCGAAAACGCCACCGCGTCCTTCAGCGAATGCTGCAGGCTCTGCTGTGTCTGCGGGTCGCGCGAATAGCGGCGTGCCACGGTTTGCCCCGGAGAGGCCAGGCGGCGGAAAGCGCCGGATTATGCGCCCGCTCCTGAGCCGGGGCTACGCGGATTTGTTACGAAACCGGTCCGAGCTCGCTGGACAGCACCTTGGAGGGTCGGCCGAGCACCTGGCCCGCCGCGTCACGGAAGTCCGTTTCGCTGACCTCGCCGTCGCCCTCGATCAGCAGCCGCATCACGTCGTCGAGGCTGTTGCGGCCGCCGCTGGCCTCGCGGATTTCCGCGTCGAGGCGCTGCATGATCAGCACCGCCTTGGCGGTCGTGGCGCCGTAGGCCCGATCGGTAGACAGCTCGTCGACGCCTTCTTCCCGGTGCCAGCGAGCCAGCCCTTTCAGCGCCCGTTCGAAGCGGTACGGCGTGATGGTGCCGCTGCGACGCATCAACTCGAGCCCGTAGTACTCGGCGGAGCCTTCGATGATCCAGTCGGCGTCGCCCTCCGCGCGCAGCCCCGAGGCGACGTGCACCAGTTCGTGCAGCAGGGTGCTGGTGCCGTTCTCGCTGATCAGCGGCAGGGACCCGTGCAACAGGAGCGAATTGGGACCGGACAGGCCACCGCGCCACATCGGCGCGTCGGCGCCGACGATGAGCAGGCGCCCGGGCAGGGTC
>CAZOUC010000481.1:0-2347 GCA_964582825.1 uncultured Enterobacteriaceae bacterium
ATCGGCGTCGTCGACGAGATCGCCTTCCAGACCAACCTGCTGGCTCTGAATGCCGCGGTCGAGGCGGCGCGCGCCGGCGAGCAGGGCCGCGGCTTCGCGGTGGTCGCCTCCGAGGTGCGCAACCTGGCGCAGCGCTCGGCGGACGCCGCCAAGGAGATCAAGGACCTGATCGAGGACTCGGTTCAGAAGGTCCAGGCGGGCAGCAAGCTGGTCGACGAGTCGGGCGCGACGCTCAACGAGATCATGCTGTCGATCAAGAAAGTCTCGGACATCGTCTCGGAAATCGCCGCCGCCAGCACCGAGCAGAGCGACGGCATCGAGCAGGTCAATCGCGCGGTCGTGCAGATGGACCAGATGACGCAGCAGAACGCGGCGCTGGTCGAACAGGCGGCGGCCGCCGCCAAGAGCATGGAAGAGTCCTCACTCGGCCTCAGCGAGCTGATGAACACCTTCATCCTCGAGCAGGAAGGCCAGGGCTACGTCAGCGGGTCGCTGGAACGGATGCCGCAGGGCGGGTCGGACCGGCCGATGCTGCCGGCGTACTGATCGAGAGCCGCGGCGCCGGCCGGGCGGATCTGCCCGGACCGGCCGGCGGCGGCGCCTGTCAGAACAGGCCGCGTTTCTTTTTCTCCCATGCGGGCCCGAATTCCAGGCCCGAAGCCTGCATCGTCGAGCGCACCTTGTCGCCGTTGGAAATGCGCGACACCTTGACGTCGACCGGGTCGGCGATGCTGTACTTGGCTTTCACCTCGCGCACGCGGATGGTGCCGATGGTCTCGGTCTCGGCGCCGAGCGAGATACCCGTTTCCGGATCGATCAGTTCCTCGCCGACGCTCAGCACGGCGAAGGTCTCGCCGACGTCGGTGGCGTCCTGACCGAGGTTCAGGTAGATGCCGTCGCTGCCGGCCTTGACCACCGAGCCTTCGGCAGGCGCCGTGCCGATCTGCTTGGCGAGCTCGTAGGCGCCCTTGTTGACGGCGGCGATCACCGCCTGACCGACCGGCGTCTTCGAATACTGCGACATGAAGCCGCCGAGCGCCGCAACGGCGCCGCCGGTCCAGCCGCCACCGCCGCCGCCGAAGCTCAGGCCCTGCTCCTTGATCACCGACTCGACCTGCTTGCTGAACACGACCTCACTGGTGGTCGCGTCGACCAGGCGGAAGTTCATGCCGACGACGGATTTCTTGTTCTTGATGCCGACACCGCCGAGGACTGCGCCGGCCTTGCCGCCGAGCAGGCCGCCGACGCCGACATCCCGACCCGAGGTGCCGTCCTCGTAGTTGGTGACGACGGCCTGGATCAGGTACTGGGCGCCGAGAATCTGACCGACCTTGGCGGCCGAGGGCTGCGCCACCCGGCCGGAAGCGCCGAGGTCCTGCTCCTGGATCATCGACGCCAGTTCGGTACGCTCGACGAGCCGGAAGCGCCCGCTCTGCAGCAGTACGTCGGTCAGGATTGCCTCGATGCCGTTGACCGGCACCTGGTTGCCGCCGAAGTTATAGTTGACGGTCTGCGTGCCGCCGGGCCCGGATACCGTGAAGGACGCGGCCGACGAGGTGTTGTCGACCGGCAGCACGCCGATGCGTGACTTCGGACCGGAGTATTCTCCCCACTCCATGTTCAGCAGTTCCTTGGCGTCGAGGTCGTCGATCGTCTCGGGCAGCGGGGTCTTGCTGCCGTCGTCGACCGCATAGGCCAGGTAGTCCGCTGCAGCACCGCTGGCGCTCAGCAGCAGACCCAGTGCCAGGACGGGATTCAGCATTCTGCACAGGGTTCGAGTCATCGTGGTCACCTTTGCTTTCGGGGCGCCGGGCGGCGCCGTTGTTGCGGTGAATGGGGTGCCGGCGGCTCGTTCGCCGGCTCCGCCGCCCACACTATCGCATGCTGTTGGCGGCGATGTGTGACAGACTCGGCGCGGATAAGGACATTGTCGCGCCTGCTTGACCGCCGTCAAGCGCCGCAGTTGGACATGCCTCGGCGGCCCTTCCACAATGGCCGGACAGCGAACCCGGGAGACAGGCGATATGAAGACGCGCGCAGCCGTGGCCGTGGCAGCCGGACAGGCCCTGGAAATCCACGACGTCGACCTCGAAGGACCCCGTGCTGGCGAGGTGCTGGTCGAGATCAAGGCGACCGGGGTGTGTCATACCGACGCGTTCACGCTGAGCGGCGAGGATCCGGAAGGTGCCTTTCCGACGATTCTCGGCCACGAGGGCGCCGGTGTCGTCGTCGAGGTCGGCGAGGGGGTGTCCTCGGTGCGGCCCGGCGACCACGTCATTCCCCTGTACACGCCGGAGTGCCGCAGCTGCGAGTTCTGCCTGCACCCGAAGACCAACCTGTGCCAGGC
>CAZOUC010000482.1:0-2343 GCA_964582825.1 uncultured Enterobacteriaceae bacterium
TGCGTGGTCGCGCATCGATTTCGATACACGCTGCCTGGTCTACCCACGGCCGCTGCCGGCGCCGCCACTGGCGGCCAGCCGCGGGGACGACGGCGAAGCCGAGCCGACGGCCGCCGACGGCAGCGAGGATTTCAGCGGATTCCGTCGCTACCGCAGCGGCGATTCCCTGCGTCACGTGGCCTGGAAGACGGCGGCCAAGGGCGGTCCGCTGATGATCAAGCAATACGACGCATACGCCGACCGGCGTGTCTGGCTCGACTGGGACAGCCTGGATAGCGTGGCCTCCGGCGAGGAACGGCTGTCGATGCTCTGCTACTGGGCGCTGCAACTCGATGCCGAGCAGGTCGAGTACGGTCTGCGCCTGCCCGGGCTGGAAATCGCTCCGGCGGCCGGCGCTGCACACCGTGACGAGGTGCTGCGCGCGCTGGCGCTGTTCGACCTGGCCGGAGTGCCGCGGTGAACGATCGCCTGCAGCAGATACCACGCCGCGCCCTGCTGTGGCTGACCGCCGCGCTGTTGCTGGCGATGGGTCCGCACCTTTTGCGTCAGCCCGGCTGGTTGCCGCTCGTGTTCGCTTTCTCGGTCGCCTGGCGCTACCAGGTGTGGTCCGGTCGCCGCTCCCTGCCGGGCTGGCCGGTGAAAGTGGTGCTGGTGCTGCTGTCGATGGCCGGCGTGCTGCTCGCCTACGGCACCCTGGTCGGCGTCGACCCGGCGATGGCTCTGCTGGTCATCGGCTGCGCCCTGAAACTGATCGAGTTCACGAGCCACCGGGACTACATCGTGCTCGCGTTTCTCGCCTATTTCATCGCGGCCTGCAACTTCATCTACGAGCAGGAGATACCGACGACCCTGTACGTCCTGCTGGCCCTGACCATGGTCAGCGCCGCGCTCATCGCCCGTCACCAGAGTGCGGCGCGTCCGTTCGTCAATCCGGGCCGCCTGGCGGCAAAACTCGTGCTGCAGTCCCTGCCGCTGATGGTGCTGTTGTTCGTCGTGTTTCCGCGGATCGGCCCGCTTTGGTCGATACCGCAGCCGGAAAACCACGCCAAGACCGGCCCCTCGGACAACATGTCGCCCGGCGACGTCGCCAACCTGTCGAGGTCGGACAAGCTCGCCTTCCGGGTCACCTTCGACGGCGCCGTGCCGCCGCAGCGCGAGCTGTACTGGCGCGGCCTGGTGTTCTCCGAATTCGACGGCCGCGTCTGGAAACGCGACCGCGCGGCAGGCTTCGAGGCCAGGCTGGCGCGTAACGGCGCGCGGCGCGTGTCCTACGCCGACCGTGGTCTGGAACGCTCCGCGAGGGCTGTGAGCTACGAGGTCATCCTCGAGCCGACCTGGCAGAACTGGGCGTTCGCTCTGGAGGTCCCGGTCTCGGTCGACGACGCCCTGAGCTGGGGCAGCGACTTCTCGCTGATCGCCGGCAAGACCCTGACGCTGCGGATTCGTTACGAGGCGGTCGCCGATCCCGACGCGCGCTTCGGAACCTCGCTGCGCAGTTCGGTGCGTGAACAGAACATGCAGTTGCCGGAAGGCTTCAATCCCCGCAGCCGGGAGCGGGCCCGCGACTGGTTCGCCGAATCCGGCGACGACCCGCGCCGTTACATCGACCGCCTGCTCGACTGGTTCAACCGGCAGAACTTCGTCTACACCCTGTCGCCGCCGCTGCTCGGTCGCGATACCGTGGACGAGTTCCTGTTCGAAACGCGCCGCGGCTTCTGCGAGCACTACGCGGGCAGTTTCGTCTTCATGCTGCGTGCCGCCGGCATCCCGGCTCGCGTCGTGGTCGGGTACCAGGGCGGAGAACTGCACAGCACCGAGGGCTATGTCCTCGTACACCAGTACGACGCGCACGCCTGGGCCGAAGCCTGGCTGGAAGGCGAGGGCTGGGTTCGCTTCGACCCGACCGCAGCCGTCGCGCCGGAGCGCGTCGAGCGCAGCCTGCAGGATTACTTCGGCAGCGAATTCCTCGCGGACGATCCGCTGTCGCTGGCGCGGTACCGGGACGTGGCGCTGGTCAACTGGCTGCGGATGCGCTGGGACATGCTGGGATACCACTGGGCCAATTTCGTCCTCGGTTACGACGACAGCATGCAGTTCGGCTTCCTGAAGGGCCTGCTGGGCTCGGTGACCCCGCAGCGGATGGTGCTGTTCTTCGTCGGTAGCGCCGGAGTCATCGTGCTGCTGCTGTCTCTCGGCATGCTGCGCGGACGCGTGCGACGGAAAACCGACCCGGCCACGCGCCTGTTCCTGCGTTTCTGTCGGCGTATGGAGCGTCTCGGCGTCCCGCGTCGAGCCGGGGAGGGGCCGGTCGACTTCGCGCAGAGGGTCGGGCGCGAACGCCCC
>CAZOUC010000483.1:0-2337 GCA_964582825.1 uncultured Enterobacteriaceae bacterium
AGCGGCAGCGCGCGCTCGGCGACTTCCAGCGGCGGCCCGCCGTCCACCGGGCGTAACAGGAAAAAATGGCGTCGCAGCGCGGCCAGCCCGTCGATCCGCAGCGGCGGGTCGACACCGCGCCACCTCGGCCCGTCGGTCCACAGGTGAGGGATCTCACTGACGTGGACATCGGCCGCACCGATACCGCTCCAGCTCAGTTCCAGGGTGTCCCCGTCGCGACGGATGTCCGCAGAGAATTCGGGCGCCATACTGCCTCGCTGGCCGTGGAATCACGATCGGGCATTCTACCGCGCCATTCGAATCGCTTCGTGACACGGCCGCCGAGGCACGGCATGGAGGCAGGCCCGGGTACGGCGGATCAGCTCTCGAGCTCGGAGACGTAGTACGGCTTGCCGATGCCGTAACCCTGCGCGTAGTCGACGCCGATCTCGCTGAGGATCTGGATGATGTCTTCGTTCTCCACGTACTCGGCGATGGTCTTCTTGCCGAGAAACTGGCCGATTTCGTTGATCGACTTGACCATCGCGTAATCGGCCGGCGACTTGGCGATGTCCTTGATGAACGCCCCGTCGATCTTCAGGTAATCGACCGGCAGGCTCTTCAGGTACGCGTAGGAGGACATGCCGGTACCGAAGTCGTCGAGCGCGAAACTGCAGCCGAGGCGCTTGACCTCCTCGATGAAATCCGCCGCGAGGTCGAGATTCTGGATCATCGAGGTCTCCGTGACCTCGAAGCACAGGCGCGTGGTGTCGACGCCGCTGGCGACGATCGCCTCGAGCACGAAGTCGACGAAACGCGCATCGGTCAGGGAACTGCCCGACAGGTTGATGGCAAAACCGCCGATGCGCTCGACCACCTGCGGGTGTCGCGCCATCCAACTCAGGGCGTTCTTGACGACCCAGCGGTCGATCTGCGTCATCAGGCCGTAGGCCTCGGCGGCACTGACCAGGTCAGGCGGCAAGGGATGGGGTTCGCCGTCGTCCAGCACGGCGCTGAGCAGCACTTCGTTGTGCTCGTGCGTGTCGTCCTTGGCCAGAGGCGCGATTTTCTGCACGCGCAGGCGGAACTGGTCACGCTCGAGCATGCTGCCGATACGTGACGTCCACTGCATCACGGACTGCTGGCGACTGATGGCCTCGTCGGCCGCGGTATACACGTGAATGCTGTTGCGGCCTTCGCCCTTGGCCACCTCGCAGGTGTGGAACGCGAGTCTCAGCACGTTGCTGACGCTCTCGGTCTCGCCATTGAGCTCGACGACACCCCAGGCGCCGGATATCGCCACGCGCGTGCCCTGCCAGTCGAAGTTCAGGTCGGCGACCGCATCGCGGTAGGCACCGAGCGCGTCTACGGCATCGGCGACGCCGACGCCCCGTAGCAGCAAAGCAAACTCGTCGCCGCCGAGGTGGCCGAGCACGACGTCGGGGCGTGTCACGCCCTGCAGGGCGCTTGCCACCTCGCGCAGGAGGCGGTCGCCCGCCTCCGGCCCGTGGCTGGCGTTGACGACCTTGAGCTGGTCGAGGTTCAGGTAGCACAGCAGCTGCGTCGTGCCATCACGCCGCACGTCGGCGAGGGCCGCGCCGATCAGGGCCTCGAATTTGCGGCGGTTGTAGAGGCCGGTCAGATCGTCGGGCACCGCGTCCGCGGCCACCTCGTCGTAGACCTTCTGGATCATCGCCAGCACACCGCGGTCGACGACCGGCATGTCCTCCGCGCTGGCCACCACGGCCCGCTTGGTCTCCAGGGCCTGCACCAGGTCCTCGCCGGCGAACTTGCGCGCCTCGTGGCCCCGCTCGTTGACGAACACGAACTGCGCGGCGTCCTCGGCGCGCCAGGCGAGGATCAGCCGCTCGGGCTGCTCGGAATCGGGCTCGACGATCAGGCCGTCGCCGGTTTCGAGCCGCCGCACCTTGCGTTTCCAGACCGCGCGCTGCGCTTCCTCGCGGTCGGCCTCGGTGACGGTCACGGCGGCCGCTTCGCCGGTATCGAGCAGTTCCGGGTCGATGCTGTCGAGTGCCAGCAGCTCGTCCGCCTGTGCCGGTTCCAGCTCCTTCATCAGCAGGGCGCGCAGCGGGTCGAGCTGGCGCGCGCGCTGCGCGGCGTCTTCGCCGGCGTCCTCCAGTCCGCAGGCGACGGTGCCGAGGGTCTCGTCGACGCGTGCGGCGAATTCGGGCTTGATGCTGCCGCTCTTCTGGCGCTTGAACGAGCGCAGCAGGGTCATCAGCTGACCCGGAACCGGCGCGTAGGCCTGCCAGGCGCTGCCGTCCTCGCCCTGCTTGAGCAGGGTCAGCACCATCAGGTTGCGCCAGCTGTCTTCCATCAGGCGCTTGAACACCCGCG
>CAZOUC010000484.1:0-2334 GCA_964582825.1 uncultured Enterobacteriaceae bacterium
CCGACCTGCACCTGTCAGCCGGCCTGCCGCCGATGATCCGCGTCGACGGCGACGTGCGTCGTATCAACCTGCCGCCGATGGAACACCGTGAAGTCCATGCGCTGATCTACGAGATCATGAACGACAAGCAGCGCAAGGACTACGAGGAGTTCCTCGAGACCGACTTTTCCTTCGAGGTCCCCGGCGTTGCGCGTTTTCGCGTCAACGCCTTCAACCAGAACCGCGGTGCCGGCGCGGTGTTCCGGACCATTCCATCGAAGGTCCTGTCGATGGAAGACCTGGGCATGGGACAGGTATTCCGCGACGTATCGCTCGAACCGCGCGGCATGGTGCTGGTGACCGGACCGACCGGCTCGGGCAAGAGTACGACGCTGGCGGCGATGATCGATTACATCAACGACAACAAGTACGACCACATCCTGACCATCGAGGATCCGATCGAGTTCGTGCACGAGAGCAAGAAGTGCCTGGTCAACCAGCGCGAGGTGCACCGCGATACCCACGGCTTCGCCGAGGCGCTGCGCTCGGCGCTGCGCGAGGATCCGGACATCATTCTGGTCGGCGAGATGCGGGACCTCGAGACGATCCGACTGGCGCTGACCGCCGCCGAGACCGGCCACCTGGTGTTCGGCACCCTGCACACGACCTCCGCGGCAAAGACCATCGACCGGGTCGTCGACGTGTTCCCGGCCGCGGAAAAGGACATGGTCCGTTCGATGCTCTCGGAGTCCTTGCAGGCGGTCGTGTCGCAGACCCTGCTCAAGAAGGTCGGCGGCGGCCGCGTCGCCGCGCACGAGATCATGCGCGGCACGCCGGCGATACGCAACCTGATCCGTGAAGACAAGGTCGCGCAGATGTATTCGGCGATCCAGACCGGCAGCGGCGTCGGCATGCAGACCCTCGACCAGTGCCTTCAGGACCTGGTCGCCAAGCGCGTCGTTACCCGGGAGGCGGCGCGCGAGAAGGCCAAGATGCCGGACAACTTCTAGAGTCCCGTACGGGCCCCGCACTGACGGAGGGAGGCTTCCATGGATATCGGCACGATGCTCACCACGATGGTCGAGCAAAAAGCGTCGGACCTGTTCATCACCGCCGGGGTGCAGCCGAGCATCAAGGTGCACGGCAAGCTTCACCCGCTGACCGAGGCGCCGCTGACGCCGGAGCAGACGCGCGAGCTCGTGCTCAGCGTCATGAACGAAAACCAGCGCAAGGAGTTCGTGCGCACCAAGGAGTGCCAGTTCGCGATCAGTTCCCGTGGTGTCGGCCGCTTCCGGGTCAGCGCGTTCTACCAGCGCAACCTGGTCGGCATGGTGCTGCGTCGCATCGAGACGCGGATTCCGACCACCGGCGAGCTCAGCCTGCCGCCGATCCTGAACGACCTGGCGATGACCAAGCGTGGCCTGATCATCTTCGTCGGCGCGACCGGTACCGGTAAGTCGACCTCGCTGGCCGCGATGATCGGTCACCGCAACCGCAACAGCTCGGGCCACATCATCACCGTCGAGGATCCGATCGAATTCGTACACAAGCACGAGAAGTGCATCGTGACCCAGCGCGAGGTCGGCATCGACACGGAGTCCTTCGAGGCCGCGCTGAAAAACACCCTGCGCCAGGCCCCGGACGTGATCCTGATCGGTGAGATCCGCACCGCGGAGACGATGAAGCACGCCGTGACCTTCGCCGAGACCGGCCACCTCTGCCTGGCGACCCTGCACGCCAACAACGCCAACCAGGCTCTGGACCGGATTCAGCACTTTTTCCCGCCCGAGGCGCGCAGCCAGCTGTGGATGGACCTGTCGCTGAACCTGAAGGCGATGATCGCGCAGCAGCTGCTGCCGACGGTCGACGGCAAGGGCCGCCGCGCGGCGATCGAGGTCCTGATCAACACGCCGCTGGCGTCGGACATCATCCGCAAGGGCGAGGTGCACGCGCTCAAGGAGCTGATGACGCGCTCGACCGAGCAGGGCATGCAGACCTTCGACCAGGCCCTGTACCAGCTGTACTGCGACGGCGAGATTTCCTACGAGAACGCCCTGGCGCACGCCGACTCGGCGAACAACCTGCGCCTGATGATCAAGATGGGCACCCAGTCCGGCCAGGCCGGCGCCCGCTCGGCAGGGCTGTCGATCCAGGAGGAGGAAGAAGACGCCGGCCGCGTGTTCGGCCGCTAGGTTCGGGGCCCACCTGAGCCCGGAATCCGTCACTCCGCTTCGACCCCGGCTCCGCCAGACCAGGCGCCGCCGCCGGAAAACGCAAACAGCGACATCCCTGTCGGCTCGCGGCGGCCGTCCCTGGCCGCCGACGTTTCCGGCAGCGGCACCTGGCCCGCCGGAG
>CAZOUC010000485.1:0-2332 GCA_964582825.1 uncultured Enterobacteriaceae bacterium
CGCCGAGGTCTACGCCCAGGACGACAACCGGGAGAAGTTCGTCAGGGACTTCGTCGCGGCCTGGACCAAGGTCATGAACGCCGATCGCTTCGATCTCGAGTAAACGACCAGGAAACGAAAAAGGGCTGCCGATCGGCAGCCCTTTTTTGATTGGTGGAGGCGGCGGGAGTCGAACCCGCGTCCGTCAGTCCTCTGCCTTGCGCTCTACATGCTTAGCACCGTCTATTGATTTGACCCGGTTCAGCCCAACGGCCAGGACGAACGAGGCGAGCCTGATTGGGTTTTAACGGATCCACTTCAGGCGAGCTTCACCGCGATCCAGTTCTGTATGACAGACGGCAGCGCGGTACTGGCACCTTGCTGACGTCCGCTCACCGGTTTTTAGGCGGCGAGTGCGTAGTTGTCGTCGTTGGCAACTAGTAGTTTGCAGCTTTGGATTAACGAGACTGGCTGCCGTCTCGGCATGCACACAAGGTTTCGTAACCGGCGTCGAATCCAGAACACCCCCGAAACCCGGTGTCGGGCGGTTGCAGCCGCCGTCGACTCCTTTATTTCTGCTTCCCTAGTTATGACAACACCTGGCGCCCCAGAATTCCAGTGAATTCTGGGGCGTTGCTGGGATCGCGGGGCCGGGGGCGGGGCTTACGGGACACGCTACAAGTACATCCCTGTACGCTCGGCTGCGGCCGTCCATGGCCGCAGACGGTCCCGTAAGCCCCGCCCCCGGCCCCGCGATCCAGTCACTTCAGTTGTGCTGCCGCATCACCCGCTGCTTCTGTCGGTTCCAGTCGCGCTCCTTTTCGGTGGCGCGCTTGTCGTGCTGCTTCTTGCCCTTGGCCAGCGCGACCTCGACCTTGACGAGGTGGCGCTTCCAGTACATTGCCGTGCAGATCGCGGCGTAGCCCTCTTTCTGTACCGCGCCGTAGATCCGGCCGAGCTCGCGGTGGCTCAGCAGCAGCTTGCGGGTGCGCTGCGCGTCCGTATCGACGTGGGTACTGGCGCCGGTCAAGGGCTCGATGCGCGCGCCGAGCAGGAAGGCCTCGCCGTCCTTCAGCAGGACGTAGCTGTCCACGAGCTGGCACTTGCCGGCCCGCAGGCTCTTGACCTCCCAGCCCATCAGCGCGATGCCGGCCTCGAAACGTTCCTCGATGAAGTAGTCGTGGCGGGCCTTCTTGTTCAGCGCGATGGTGCCGGGACGATTGCTGTTCTTTTTGGCGTTCATCCTTGGCATCCCCCGGAGTCGGCGTTTATCGGGTCCGATACCGTGAGGGGCGCGGATGATAGCATGCGCCCCCGGAGTCGCTTCCGTTAATATTCAGTTTTCCAGGTACCTGATCCCTCAACGATGACGCGAATAGAACGATCGGCGCTGTTGCAGTATCCGGCCGAGGATCTGTTCGACCTGATCAACGACATCGAGGCCTACCCGAGCTTCATGGACGGCTGCGTGGGAGCCACGGTGCTGGCGCGTGGCAGCGACTGGGTCGAGGCACGACTGGAACTCGTCAAGGGCGGGATTCGGCAGCGCTTCACGACCCGCAACCGCCTGTGTCGTCCGGGCTCGATCACCATGGAGCTGGTCGAAGGCCCGTTCGAGCACTTCGAGGGCCGCTGGCAGATCGACTCGCTGACCGAGCGCGGCAGCAAGGTCACGCTGCAACTGGCCTTCGATCTGCGGCGCAGCTTCGCCCGCCCGGCGCTGCGGCGCCTGTTCGACAGCATGGCCAATACCCAGGTCGACGCCCTGTGCCGCCGGGCCCGGGTGCTGTATGGCTGAGGCATTGATCCGCGTCGAGGTCGCCTATGCCCGGCCCGAGCGCCAGAAGATCATCGCGCTGGACGTCGCTGCGGGCTGTACCGCGTTTGCGGCGGCGCAGCAGTCGGGGATCGTCGAGCTGTTTCCGGAAATCGACCTCGAACAGGCGAAGATGGGTATCTTCGGCAAGGCCATCGCGGATCCGCAGCGCCACGTGCTGCACGCCGGTGACCGGGTCGAGATCTACCGCCCGCTGCTGATCGATCCGAAGGATGCGCGCCGGGCGCGCGCCCGCCGGGCAGAGGCCTGAGCGGGAATCAGGATTCGGTCGCGGCCGCCGACGGCAGGAAGTCGCCTTCGAAGCGCTCGAGACGGTCGCCGTCGAAGTACAGGGTCATGGTGCTGCGCTCTTCCCGGCCGCGCGGTGACTTCATCGAGTACACGTAGTCCCAGCGGGTCTGGTTGAAGGTGTCAGCGACCAGGGGCGTGCCGAGGATGAAGCGGACCTGGCGCCGGGTCATGCCCGGGCGCAGCTGGTCGACCATTTCCTGGGTCACGATGTTGCCCTGCTCGATG
>CAZOUC010000486.1:0-2332 GCA_964582825.1 uncultured Enterobacteriaceae bacterium
AGCGCCTGCCCTTGTTGTCGCCGATGCGCACGATACGGTCCGCGGGCAGGCCGACCTGCTCGCGCCAGATTTCGTAGGCTTCGTCGTCCTCGGCGTAGACGGTCGCCCAGAGACGCTCCGCGGGCAGACCGTAGACCTCCGTCAGCAGTTGCCAGGCGAAACGGATTGCGTCCTCCTTGAAGTAATCGCCAAAGCTGAAGTTGCCCAGCATCTCGAAGAAGGTGTGGTGCCGCGCCGTGTAGCCGACGTTTTCGAGGTCGTTGTGCTTGCCGCCGGCACGCACGCAACGCTGCGAACTGGCCGCGCGGGTGTACGGCCTTGATTCCTGGCCAAGGAAAACGTCCTTGAACTGCACCATGCCGGCGTTGGTGAACAGCAGCGTGGGATCGTTGCCCGGCACCAGCGGGCTGCTGGCTACACGGGTATGGCCCTGCCGTTCGAAAAAGGCCAGGAAGGCTTCACGGATCTCTGCGCTGTTCATCGCTCTCTTTGACTCTCAGGGGGAGTGCTTCGACCGGATTCCGACGGCGACCCCGCGGTGACGATGCGCGTCATCGAGGTGGCCACGGCAGCGGGCTAGCGTTCGCGTTCCTCGGGGCTGAGCTGGCGCGCCTCGCTCTCGAGCATGATCGGGATACCGTCACGCACCGGGTAGGCGAGACCGCTGGCCTTGCAGACCAGTTCCTGCCGATCGCGGTCGTATTCCAGCGGCCCCTTGCTGACGGGGCAGACCAGGATGTCCAGCAGCTTGTCGTCGAGCACCTCAGCGTCCTCCCTCGTGGCCGGCGAAGTTGCCGGGATCAGACATGTCACCGACCAGGCGCTGCGGGTCGACCTGCGCACCGCGCCAGCTCATCCGCCAGTCGAGGTGTGGACCGGTCGCGCGCCCACCGGCGCCGACCTCGCCGATCAGGTCGCCCTGGCGAATCCGCTGGCCGACCTCGACCAGCACCCGAGACATATGCAGGAAGCTCGACGAGAGACCGAGCCCGTGGTCGAGAATAATCGTACCGCCGGAGTAGAACAGGTCAGGTTCGGCGAGGGTCACCAGGCCGTCTGCCGGCGCGTAGACCGGGGTGCCGGTCGGGCGGGCGATGTCCACGCCGTAATGCGGCCGCCCCGGCCGGCCGTTGTAGATCCGCTGGCTGCCGAACACCCCGCTGATGCGCCCGGTGACCGGCCACTTGAAGCCGCTGTCGAAGTCGGTACGCAGGTCCTGGTGGGCCTTGGCCTTGCGCACGCGCGCCGACTCCTCGCGGATTCGCCGCAGGTCTTCCTCGCTCGGCTCCATGATGCGCTGCGCGATGCCATCGACGCGCGAAATGCGGTACTCGCGCGGCTCGATGTCCAGCACCCGCCGCCGGTCACCGGCCTCCAGCGTCATCTGCGCCGGCGCGTCACGGTCGAAACCGATCACGAAGGTACCGTCCGCGGCAACCGGCACCGCGTCGCCGTCCAGCATGACCACGGTGCCCGACGGCACCTGGCCGAAAACGAGGCCGCCCTGCACCAGCTCGCCGTCGAGCTCCAGAGCCTGGGTCGACAGGCTGAACAGCGCAATCCAGGCCAGCACCAGACTTCGGTAGTCTGCCATCGAGAATCCTGCGTAGTCCGGGTTAAACTCGCAAGGATATCAGACCGACGGGACGTGCGAGGGAGCCAGTATTACCATGGGGCGTTGGCGACCGCCGACGGCGACGAGTTCGCCCTACATCACGCCGGAGGGGGAGCGGCAGCTGCGCGAGGAACTGCACCGCCTCTGGAAGGTCGAGCGCCCCGAAGTCACGGCCGCCGTTCACGAAGCGGCCAAGAACGGCGACCGCTCCGAGAACGGCGACTACATCTACGGCAAGCGTCGTCTGCGGGAAATCGACCGCCGCGTGCGCTACCTCAGCAGGCGTCTCGAGCAGGTAACCGTCGTCGACCGCCGACCGGCCGATACCGATCGCGTGTACTTCGGCGCCTGGGTCACCCTCGAGGACGACGACGGCGCCACGCGGCGCTACCGGATCGTCGGCGCCGACGAGATCGACCCGGCCAGCGCCCGCATCAGTGTCGACTCGCCGGTCGGCCGGGCTCTGCTCGGCAAGCGCCTGGACGATGAGATCACCGTCGCCACCCCGGGTGGCGAGGCCAGCTACTGCATCGTCGCCATCGACTACGACTGAGCCGGATCGGTGGAAACTCGCGAACACCCGTACGCTTGAGCGAAAAACGATCAATTGAACCTGGAACCATTGAAAGTCATTACAATCGGCAGCCGGCAGCGCTGCGGCAACAGGACGTGCCCCCCATGAACGACATGACCACCACGCCCCCGGACAGCTTCGAG
>CAZOUC010000487.1:0-2327 GCA_964582825.1 uncultured Enterobacteriaceae bacterium
TCGTCGAACATGTCCTCGGTGAACGTGCCTTCGTAGAGGCCGGCGCTGGCAATCGAGCTGACGTGGTGGAAGCAGCCCGCCTGCAGGGCGCGCGCGCAAGCCAGCGCATGGCGCGTACCCTCGACGTTGGCGATGACCTGGGACCCGGCATCGGCCTTGAGGTCATAGATCGCGGCCAGGTGAAAAAAATGCTTGATACGGCCCTTGAGGTCGTCCACCTGGCGCTTGCCCAGGCCCAGGCGCGGCCGCGACAGGTCGCCGGTGACCGCCACCAGCTGCGCCTCGTCGACGCCATAGACGGCGCGCAGCTGGTCGACCTTGGGCAGGGACGACTCGCGCACCAGCAGGTAAACGGTGCCACCGCGATCGAGCAGCTTGGGAATCAGGAAGCGTCCGATGAAGCCGGTTCCGCCGGTCACGAAGTAGTTCACGGGCAGGTCTCCTTGTTCTTAGTCGTTGATCAGGTAGGCGTTGATACCGGCCTGGCGCAGCAGGAACACGGCCAGCTCGCTGCGCCGGCCACCCTCAGGCGTGACCAGGTAGGTCGCGTGTCGATCCAGCTCCCGGAGGCTGCGACGCAGCTGCACGATCGGCAGGTTGTCGGCACCGTCGCGGTGACCGTGGCGGTACTCTGCCGCGAAGCGGACGTCCAGCATCCGGCAGGGTATGCCGGCCCCGTCGAGAAACCCCTGCGCCTTGTCGGCGGCGATCGTCTGCACCAGCGGGCGCCGCACGATGTCGTCGAAATCGGCGCGGCTGATCCGGCCGACCTCGCCGTCGGAGCACATGCGCACCGTCGCATTGCGCAGCGTGTCGGCAACCAGCGCCTCTTCGCCGAAGTGGTCGCCCGGCACCAGGTCGAAGCGACGCCCGCCGAAGGGGCCCGCCGGGTCCGTGAGCACCTCGGCTTCGCCGCGCAGCAGGATGTAGAAGTACTCGCCGCGGGTGCCGGCCGTGACCACGTCCTCGCCGCCGGCCACCGCAACGCGCTCGAGCGCAATGAAACAGCGCTGGATGTCGGCAGGCGACAGGCAGCTCATCAGCGGCGACTCGAGCATCCGGACCATCCAGTCCTCGCTGTAGTCGTCGTCGAAGCGCGCCTCCTCGAACATCTGGCCGCCGTCCTCGACCACGTCCACGCCGTATACCTCGTCGCCGCTGCGGTCCGCCGCGGCGTCGCCCGCGGCGGCGAGCCGCCGGGTCTCGCTGGCTGTCGGGCTGGCGAGCAGCATGTCAATGGCGTCCCGGGCCACTGCCAGCACGCGTACGTCGCCGAGCGCACGGATCGAGGCCCCGTCCGGCGACTGTTCGTTCAGACTGTGCTGGGCACGCTCGTCACCGGCGGACAGGGGGATTCGCGATTCGAAAGACTCGCGGATCTCGATGTCGCCATCGAGCAGGAAGTACACCGTGCCGGCCGGCGGCGTCTTGCGGTACAGGTACTGGTTGCGCCGGTACTCGAGGACCTGCGCCCGCTTCAGTAACTGTTTCTGCTGGCCCGGATCGACCAGGCTGAGCGGATGGAAACGCTGCAGCAGCGCCGGGTCGATCGACGGCTTCTTGCGTAGCATCGGTGCGGACCGTGACTGGAACCGGGCCGACCAGTCTACTCCAGCACCGTCAGCGGTGCATGACGGCCGTCACGCCCCGCGGTTCAGTCCGCGCCACGCTCTTCGAGTATGGCGACCGCGGGCAGGGTCTTGCCCTCGACAAACTCGATGAACGCGCCGCCGCCGGTAGACACGTAGGACATGCGCTCGCGCAGACCGAACTGGTCCAGCGCCGCCAGGGTGTCGCCACCACCGGCGATCGAGAACGCGTCGCTGTCGGCGATCGCCTCGGCGATGGTGCGGGTGCCGGCGGCGAAGGCGTCGAACTCGAACACGCCTACCGGGCCGTTCCAGATCACGGTCCCGGCACCGCGCAGGATATCCGCGAGCTCCGCGGCGCTGCGCGGACCGATGTCCATGATCATCTCGTCGTCGCGCACCTCGTCGACGCCGCGCAGGGTCGCCGGCGTGGCGGCGTCGAACTCGGTGCCGACCACGACGTCGACGGGCAGCGGGATCGGCGCCTTGGCCAGCAGCCGTCGCGCCTCGTCGTGCATGTCGGCTTCCTGCAGCGACTTGCCGACCGGGTGGCCCTGCGCCGCCAGAAAGGTGTTGGTGATGCCGCCGCCGACGATCAGCTGGTCGACCTTGTCGCCCAGGCTGTCCAGCACGCTCAGCTTGGTCGAGACCTTGGCACCGCCGACGATCGCCACCAGCGGCCGGGCCGGCTTCGCCAGTGCCCGGTGCAGCGCGTCGAGCTCGGCGCACAGCAGCGGG
>CAZOUC010000488.1:0-2325 GCA_964582825.1 uncultured Enterobacteriaceae bacterium
CTAGGGAGCACGCCATGGACATCCTCAGCCTGATCGGCGTCATTCTCGGTTTCGCGGCGATCATCGGCGGCAACTACCTGGAAGGCGGGGTGGCGTCGGCGCTGGTCAACCTGCCGGCCCTGGTGATCGTGCTCGGCGGCACCCTGGGGGCGGGCATGCTGCAGACCTCGATGACCAATCTGCGACGCGCCGGCGGCATGTTGAGCTGGGTGTTCGTGCCGCCCCGGGTGGCGTTCAAGCAGGGTGTCGACAAGGTCGTGCGCTGGGCCATGACCGCGCGGCGCGAGGGCCTGCTCGGCCTCGAGACGGTGGCCGAGCTGGAGAGCGACCGCTTCGCCCGCAAGGGCCTGCAGCTGCTCGTCGACGGCACCGAGCCGGAAGGCATCCGCAGCGTGCTCGAGGCCGAGTCCGTCGTCCGCGAGCAGCGCGACGTCGACGCCGCCAAGTTCTACGAGGCGCTCGGCGGCTACGCCCCGACCATCGGCATCATCGGCGCGGTGATGGGACTGATCCATGTCATGGGCAACCTGACCGAGCCGGAAAAACTCGGGCCCGGAATCGCCGTCGCCTTCGTCGCGACGATCTACGGCGTCGGCTTCGCCAACCTGCTGTTTCTGCCCATTGCCAGCAAGCTGCGCGGCTGCGTACGCGAGGAGGCCCAGTACCGGGACCTGATCATCGAGGGCATCATCGCCATCGCCGACGGCGAGAATCCACGGGCCATCGAGCTGCGCCTGTCCGGCTTTCTCAAGTAGGTCGGCATGGCGCGCCGGGCGATCAAGGAGGAGCACATCAGCCACGAACGCTGGCTGGTGTCCTACGCCGACTTCCTGACCCTGATGCTGGCGTTCTTCGTGGTCATGTACTCGATTTCCCAGGTCAACGAGGGCAAGTACCGGATCCTTTCCCAGACCCTGACCGCGGCTTTCAACACGCAGCCCTTGAGTCTCAAACCGATCCAGGTCGGTGACCCGGTCACCGGCCAGCCCGGTAACGTCGACGAGGACCTCGACATCGTCAGCGATGCCGGCGACGCGGTGATTCTCGGCGGCCAGGTGGGACCGGGCAGTACCCAGCCGCAGCTGCCCGAGGAGTTCCGGCGCATCTCCGAGCGCATCGAGAACCAGTTCGCGGATCTGATCGACGCCGAGCTCGTATCCGTCGTCGGCAACGAGGAGTGGCTGGAAATCGAGTTGAAGTCCAGTATGCTCTTCGAGTCCGGCGCCGCGGACCCGCGCGGGCAGGCGCGGCAGATCATCGGCGAGCTGTCGTCGACGCTGGAGGACGGCGCGCTGCCGGTGCGGGTCGAAGGTTTCACCGACGACGTGCCGATCAACAGTCCGATCTACCCCTCGAACTGGGAGCTGTCATCCGCGCGCGCCGCGTCGATCGTCAAGCTGATGGAGGACAACGGCATCGACCCGGAGCGGCTGGCCGCGGTGGGCTACGGCGAGCACCAGCCGGTCGCGTCCAACGCGACGCCGGAAGGACGCGCCGCCAATCGCCGTGTGGTGCTGATGATCTCGCGCACGGCCAACCTGCGGCCGGTGCTGCCGCGGCCGGAGCGGCCAACGGCGGCTGCCGCGCCGGCGGCGGTCGAGTCCGGGTCGGCGACGGTCGAGCCCGAGCCCGAGCCCGGCTTCGGCTCGGAGATCATCGAATTCGAGAAGCCCGACGGCGGTGTGATCTTTACGACTCGCGACCGCGCCGAGGAGCTGCGGCGCGAGTTCGAGGCCGAGCAAGCCGAACAGTCCGGCGGGAGCAGCGGAGAAACACCGTGAAGATCTGGAGCGTGGCGAATCAGAAGGGCGGCGTGGGCAAGACCGCCGAGCGCGGGGCCCGTGTGCTGCTGGTTGACCTCGACCCGCAGGGCTCACTGAGCAGCTACTTCCGTTACAGTCCCGATACCCTGCGGCGCAGCAGCTTCGAACTGTTCGGCGATTTTCCACCGCGCTACCCGTCGCAGTTCAACGAACTGCTGCTGCGCACCTCGCTGGACAGCCTCTGGCTGCTGCCGGCCTCGACGAGCCTGGCAACGGTCGAGCGCGACGCCAAGCAGCGCGACGGCATCGGGCTGCGCCTGCAGAAGGCCCTGCCGTTGCTGCAGGGCCGGTTCGACTACGTGCTGGTCGATACGCCGCCGATGCTGGGCGTACTGCTCGTCAACGCCCTGGCCGCCAGCGACCGCCTGCTGTTGCCGGTCCAGACCGATTTCCTGGCGATCAAGGGTCTGGAGCGAATGATGCAGACCCTGAAGATGGTCACCCGCGCCCGTCACCGCGAGCTGCGCTTCAGCGTCATTCCGACCCTGTTCGACCCGACCTC
>CAZOUC010000489.1:0-1243 GCA_964582825.1 uncultured Enterobacteriaceae bacterium
ACCTCGAGACGACGGTCGACCAGCCAGCTCTGGTCCTCGCCGACCTTGCGCAGGTAGCGGCCCTCGCGCGACGTCGCCGGCTCGCCGAGCAGCAGCGCGAAGCGCGGCGTCGCGTCGTCGGTAGTGAACAGCTGCAGCCGCAGGCCGGCGCCCTCACCGGCGCCGGGTTCCAGCAGGCCGAGGCGGCCGTGGTGCTCGGGGCGGGCGGTCTTGGCTTCCAGCAGGCGCGCCTCGGCGAGTTCGCCGAGCAGCGCGTCGACCCGCCGGAAAGCCACCGGATAGTCGTCGCGTTCGACCAGTCGCCAGTCGCTGTCGGCCCGCTCGATGGTCAGGGTGGTGTCGCCGTCGTCGAGGCGCAGGCGGCGCAGCGCCGCCAGTTCGGATGCCAGGTCCGGGAGCAGAGCCCGCTCGGCCAGATCACCGCCGTCGGGCGCCTCGGCGCGGTTCAACAGCACGGCAAGCACCAGCATCAAGGCGACCGCCGCCGCGGCCAGGGCCAGCGTGGCGGGCTTCACGACGGCTGCCCCCGCGACCAATCCGTCCGGCGCTGCAGCAGTCGGTGCAGCAACCACAGCAGCACCGTCAGCAGAACCGGCAGCACGACGATGTTCAGCAGTTTGAGGCGCACTCCGAGTGCCTCGATGTCCTTGTTGAGCTGGTGCTGCACGTCACGCAGCTGCCGGCGAATCTGCAGCTTCTCCTGCTGGAACTGCTCGAGAGCGGCTTCCTGCTCCGGGCTGAGCACCAGCAGGTTCTGCTCTTCCTTGCTCTGCTGCAGTTCCGCCAGGCGCTGTTCGGTCTCGGCCAGCTTGCGCTCCAGGCGGTCGGCGGTCTGCAGGTTGCGCGCCTCCGCCTCGGCGCGCAGGTCCTGCACGACGGTGAACGGCCGCGAGTAGCGGCCACGCGACCGGATACTGATCAAGGCGTCGCTGCCGGCGAGGTTTTCCAACGCGTTGAGCACCAGCGAGCCGTTGTCCGCCCAGGCCGTTGCCAGGCGCTGGCCGAAAAAGTCGCTCACCTGCACCCACATGCGATCTGCCAGCAGGTCGACGTCGGCGACGACCATGACGTTGATGGCGTCGCTGCTCGCGACGTACGGCGCGCCCTCTTCGAGCGGCCCGTCGAATGCGGAGCGCGCCGGACCGCTGACGCGTGCGACCACCGTGTAACGCTCGTCGTCGACAACGAAGTCCTCGAACAGCTGGCGAGGATCGCGCTGGAGCTGCACCTGCGCCGCGTCCAG
>CAZOUC010000489.1:1253-2322 GCA_964582825.1 uncultured Enterobacteriaceae bacterium
AAGCGGGTACTGGCTCCGGGCCGCTGCCGCAGCACGCCGGCGGCGCCGACGTTGACCGCTTCGAGACCCTGGCTGACGATGTCCTGCGACGCCTCCGCGCCGAGCGCCGTGAACGCCAGGTGCGGTACCGGCGGCTGTCCCGGCACCGCGTTGATGAGCAGGGCGCCGGCCTGGTCGCCGAGGACCTTGCCCTCCTCCATCGTCAGGCCCCAGGACTCGAACAGTCGCGGCAGCGACGACGCGGTCGGACTCGCCGGCGCGCCCATCACCGGGTCACCTCCACGCCGCGCCGACTCGGCGTAGGGGTCGACGAACGCGAGCACGCGTCCGCCACGCATCACGAACTGGTCGATCACGTACTCGCTGCGTTCGGGCAGCTCCGTCGGGTGCACGAGCAGCAGCAGGCTGATGTCCTCGTCGATCGAGTCGAGTTCGGCATCGAGGTCGCGCAGCTCGAAGGTCTGCGTCGCCTGCTCGATGACCATCCACGGTGCCGAGCTGCGCTGCGTGCGCAGGTCGAATCCGCCGTTGACGTCGATGGTCGACAGCAGGCCGATGACGGGTCGGGCAGGCTGCACCAGCGTCTGGATCAGGCGCGCGATCTCGTACTCGAGAAACTCCTCGCGGTCCGGCTGGAAGAACGGGATCACCTCGACCTCGTCGTAGGCATTGCTGCCGGCCAGTCCGAAGTAGATCTGCTCGCCGCCGACGGTGATCGGCACGGACTGCAGGCCGAATGCGGCGGCCTGGTCTTCGGCAGCGGAGAACGGCACCGGGTCGATGACCTGCAGCCTCAGGCGTCCGTCGGCGCGCAGTTCGAGCTCCTCGAGCAGTTCCCGCACCCGTCGGGCGTAGCTGCGCAGCGGCGCGAGCTCACGGCTCGCCTCGTCGGAGAAGAACAGGTACAGATTGATCGGCTCGTCGATCGAAGCGAGGATCTCGCGCGTCCCGTCGGATACCGAGTACAGGCCGTTCTCGGTCAGGTCGATCCGCCAGCCGGCGAACAGAACGTTGCTGAGCGCCGTGAAGGCGACGAAGCCCACGGCGAGGATCAGCAGGGCGAGGCGGG
>CAZOUC010000490.1:0-2321 GCA_964582825.1 uncultured Enterobacteriaceae bacterium
CGCACCGATCACCGCGCTTTCGGCGATCAGATCGAGCGCCTTGAGCTTGTCCTCGACCTCGACCGAGAACACCTTGTAGCCGCCGACGATCAGCATGTCCTTGGCGCGGTCGCAGAGCGTGATGTAGCCCTCGTCGTCCATGTGCCCGACGTCGCCGGTGAACATCCAGGTACGACCGTCGATCTCGCGCAGGGCCCTGGCGCTCTCCTCGGGCAGGTTCAGGTAGCCCTTCATCACCTGCGGCCCGCTGGTGATGATCTCGCCGGGCTCGCCGAAGGGCATTTCCTGTGTGCCGGTCTCGAGGTCGACGATGCGCGTATCCGCGCCGGGAACCGGAATGCCGATCGAGCGGGGCTTGATCCGCTGCGGTGGGTTGGCGACGTGCACCGGTCCCGTCTCGGTCATGCCGAATACGTCCGAGAGCTTGTCGGCGCCTACCAGGGCATTGATGCGCTCCCGGTCCGCCGCCGGCAGCGGCGCGGCGCCGCTGGCCACCGAACGCAGGCGCGAGAAGTCGATGTCGGCGCTGAGCGGATGGTTGACGAGCATCATGTAGATCGTCGGTACCCCGGCAAGCCGGGTCGGCGGAAACTGAATCATCTGCTGGCAGAAGTGTTCCACGTTGCGCGGGTCCGGGATCAGCATCTTGTGTCCGCCGTAGCGCATGCCGGCGATCGCGAAGGCCAGGCCGGCGGCGTGGAACATCGGAAACGCCGAGGCCAGCACCTCGTCCCCGTCTTGCCAGGGCTCGTAGGCGCCCGACATCGCCGGGTTGTGGATCAGGTTGCGGATCGACAGTTCGGCGCCCTTCGGCCGACCCGTGGTGCCGCCGGTGTACTGCAGCATGAAGGTATCGTTCCAGTGGGTTTCGACCTGGCGGAAGTCCGGTGAACCGCGTTCGAGCAGGTCCAGGAAATCGTGCACCGGGCGGCCCGCGATCGCTTCGCGGGTCTGCGCGCTGCCGCCGATGAACGCGTCGCCGGAGGTCTGCACGATGTGTTCGAGGCAGGCCGGCAGCTTGTCGCCGGCGCCCTGCAGGGTGCCGGCGAGCAGGTCGAGGCTCACCAGCACCGAAATACCGGCGTCCTGCACCTGGTAGCACAGCTCGCCCGGGGCCAGCAGGGGTGACACGCCGGAACCGGTGGCGCCGAGCTTGGCGATGGCGGCGAGCGCGATCGGGTACTGCGGGACGTTCGGCAGGTGCAGGCCGACGACATCACCGCGTCCGACGCCCAGGGACTGCAGCGCGCTGGCAAAGCGACTCGCCGCCTCGTCGAGTTCCCGGTAGCTGATGCTGCGGTGGAAATACTGCAGGGCAGGTGCCTCCGGCCGCTGCGCCGCGTGTTCCTCGACGAAAGCGCCGAGCGGGCGATCGTCGAATGGCGCCGGCTCGACGCCGAGCGCCTCGTGAACGCTCCGCCAGGGTGCCGGTCGGAAGGTGCTGTTATGGATCATTGGAAGCCTCCGTACTGGTCAACCCTCGCATGATACGTAGTCGAGCCCTGGCCTGCAGTACGTTTATCCGGAGGGGATCGTTCGGGCTTTTCGAGCCGCTGCGCGGTGCTTCGCTCAGCCGCTGACGAGACTTGTTCCGCCGCGCCGCGGATCGCCCGCGCCGCTCAGCCGCTCACCGTCGCGTTCGACCGCGTGCACGCCGCCGAAGAAGAGGCTGCGCTCGCCCCAGACCTGCTGGCGGGGCCAGTCTTCACGCAGCGCCGACACCACGGTGTCGTCCAGCCCCGGCTCGATGCTGAGCAGGTCGCCCTCGACGTGGATGCGCGGGGCGTCGATGGCGGCCTGCAGCGCAAGGCCCCGATCGGCGAGCTGCACGATGACCTGCAGGATCGCCGTTCGGATGCGATTCGATCCGCCGGAGCCGAGTACGAATCGCCGGCCGTCCTGCAGGTGCAGCAGGCTCGGCGCCATCATCGAGGTCATGCGCTGGCCTGGTGTCCACAGCATGAAGCCGTCTGGATTGAGGTCTTCCTCGCCGAGCATGTTGTTGAGCATCAGCCCGGTGTCCGCCAGCATTTCGCCGCAGCCTTCGCCGTTGCTGACGGTCAGGCTGGCCTCGTTGCCGAACGCGTCCGCGACGCTGATGTGCGTGGTGCCGCGGGTCGCGGCGGCGCGGCCGAGCAGCTGTCTGCGGAAGTCGGCGACCGTGTCTGGGTCCAGGATGGCCAGGCCGCGGTCGTCCCGGTCCGCTGCGAGGTCGAGGCCCACGCGCCGGCGCGCCAGCTGGACCTCGCCGCCCTCGGCGTGCTCGCCCTGCCGGTCGCCGGAGGCGGGCGATGAGCACGATGCGCATCCGCCGCACGGTG
>CAZOUC010000491.1:0-2319 GCA_964582825.1 uncultured Enterobacteriaceae bacterium
GCAGGGCACGGCTGTCGAGCTGCGCGCCGCAGCAGCTCAGGCCCGCTTCCGCGTGACCCTCGAGCTCCGGCAGCAGCCCGCTCAATTCGAAACGGCGTGGCATCCGGTCGACCATGGCCGTCATGCCCGCCCCGGCCCGTCGTCGGTCACGGCGCCCGCCAGGCCACTGAGGTCGTCGGGACGCACGTTGAGCATGCGCAGGGCGTGCCCGACCACGCGACTGAATACCGGCGCCGAGACCTCTCCCCCGTAATAGCGGCCGCCGCGCGGCTCGTTGATGACGACCACCGCAGCCAGACGTGGTGCCGTCGCCGGTGCGAAGCCGGCAAACAGGGATACGTAGCGGTCCGGGTCGTAACCCGCCTCGCCGACCTTGTGCACGGTCCCGGTCTTGCCGGCCACCCGGTATCCGGGGATCGCCGCCAGGGTGCCGGTTCCCGCCTCGGTGGTCACCGTCTCGAGCATGCGCCGGATCTCGCCGACGTGTTGCGCGTCGAACACGCGCTCGGACGGCACCGGGGCGTCGCGGCGCAGCAGCGTCAGCGGCGGTTTGACGCCATCGGTGGCCAGCGTCGCGTAAACACGCGCGAGCTGCAGGGGCGTTGCCGACAGGCCGTACCCGAACGCGAAGTTGGCGCGCGCCAGTGGGTGCCAGGCTTCACGGCGGGGCAGCACACCGAGGCTTTCGCCGGGGAATCCCGTCGCGGCCGACTCGCCGAATCCGGCTCCGGCAAACAGCTCCCGTACGACCTCGGGGTCGATGGCCAGGGCGATCTTGGTGACCCCGACCTGGCTCGAGTGCATCAGCACGCCGGTCAGGTCCAGCACGCCGTAGTCGCGGTGATCGACGAAGGTCTTGCGGCCCACGCGCAGGTAGCCCGGTGAGGTGTCGATCATCGAGTCGACGTCGTACTGTCCGCTCTCCAGCGCCGCCAGTACCGTCAGCGGCTTTACCGTCGAACCGGGCTCATACAGGTCGGTGATGGCGCGGTTGCGCATCATCGCCGGCTGCAGGTCGCTGCGCCGGTTCGGGTTGTAGGAGGGCTGGTTGACCAGGGCCAGCACCTCCCCGCTGTGGACGTCGAGCAGCACCATCGACCCGGATACGGCCTGGTTGTCCTGCACCGCCCGCTTGAGTTCACGATAGGCGAGGTACTGCAGGCGCAGGTCGATCGACAAGGTCAGATCGCGGCCGGGGCGGGCCGCTCGCAGCGACTTGACGTCACGGATGATCGCGCCGTAGCGGTCTTTCAGGACCTGCTTGGCGCCGTCCTCGCCGCGCAGCCAGTCGTCGTAGGCGAGCTCGATGCCTTCCTGCCCACGGTCATCGATGTCGGTCACGCCGACGAGCTGGGAAACGACCTCCGCGGCGGGGTAGAAGCGCTGGTATTCCTGCTGGGCGTACACGCCGCGGATGCCCAGCGCCAGCACCCGCTCGGCCTCGGCCGGCGCGATGCGGCGACGCAGGTACAGGAAGCTCCGCTCGCTGTTGGCGGTGACCATCTGCTGCAGCTCCGTCGCCGGCATGCCGAGGCGTTGCGCCAGCGCCTGCCAGTCGTGCAGTTCGTCGACCAGTTCGCGCGGGTTGACCCACAGGCTCTGCACCGGCGTCGAGACGGCGAGCGAACTGCCGTGGCGGTCGGAGATGATGCCGCGGTGCGCCGGAATGGTCTCGGTACGCAGCGTGCGCGCGGCGCCCTGGTCCTGCAGGAAACGATAGCCGCGCTCGGTGTCGAGCACCTGCAGGGAGACGATGCGCCACAGCACCACCGCCAGCATGGCCAGCAGCACCAGGCCGACGAGGCGGACCCGCCAGGGCACCAGCGCCGGGGGCTGTGCGCCGCGGGATTTCATCGTTCCGCCACCAGGTCACGTCCTTCCAGCGGGCGCATCCGCAGGCGATCGCGGGCGATGACCTCGACGCGGGCATGGGCGGCGAGCGCGCTGCGCTCGACCAGCAACTGGCGCCACTGCTGCTGCAGGCGATACTCCTCGCGCCGCAGCAGTTCGAGCTCGGCGAAGCGCTGACGCGTCTGGTGGCTGGTGTACACCAGCCACAGCGCTGTCAGGAGCAGCGCCGCCAGCAGCAGCAGGCACAGCCAGGCCGCGCTGACCGCTCGCCCGGCGTCTGTCGTCACCGTTTCGTCGGCGTCGCTCATTGCAGCTTCTCGGCGGCGCGCAGCACGGCACTGCGCGCCCTCGGGTTGAGGGAGATCTCCGCGTCGCCGGCGCGGCGGGCACCGCCGATCCGGCGCAGCGCAACCGCGTGCTCAGCAGCGGCCACGGGCAGCCCGCGCGGCAGCCGCGGCGGTCGCGAAC
>CAZOUC010000492.1:0-258 GCA_964582825.1 uncultured Enterobacteriaceae bacterium
GGCGGCGACCGAATCCTCGCAATCCTGGATTGTCGTGACGGCCGATTCGACGATCAGGTCGGCGATGCCGGCCGGGTCGTTGCGGCCGATCGGGTGCTCGTGGTCGATGAGAATCTCGATGTGCAGGCCATGGTGGCGCAGCAGCACGCCGCCCGGCGAGTCCTCGCTGCCGCGGTAGCCGGCGAAGCCTGCCCCGTCGCGCAGCGCCGTTCGACTGCCGTCCTGCAGCGTCGCGACGAGAGCGCCGGAATCGACGGT
>CAZOUC010000492.1:268-2319 GCA_964582825.1 uncultured Enterobacteriaceae bacterium
CCCTGTTGCAGCGGCAGGTATCGATCGAGGGTGTCGCGGGCCCAGGCGATCACCGCGGCGCCGCGCACCGGGTTGTAACTGCCGCCGCGTTCGCGCCCGTCGGTCTCGTCGATCACGTCGGTGCCGTACAGGGCATCGTACAGGCTGCCCCAGCGGGCGTTCGCCGCGTTGAGGGCGTAGCGGGCGTTGCTGACCGGCACCACGAGCTGGGGACCGGCCACCTCGGCGATCTCGCGGTCGACGCGGCCGGTGCTGATCGCCACCGGCTCTCCCGCCGGCAGCAGGTAGCCGATCGACTCGAGAAAGGCCCGGTACTCGGCGGCGTCGACCGGCTGACCCTTGCGCTCCCGGTGCCAGTCGTCGATACGCTGCTGCAGCCGTTCACGTTCAGCGAGCAGCTCCCGGGTGCGCGGCCCGAAGTGATCGACGGCACCGGCCAGTTCGATCCAGAACCTGTGCGCGTCCACGTTGGTGTGCGGCAGCACCTCGTGCTCGATCAGGTCGACCAGTTCGCGGGCGACAAGCAGGCCGGCGCGTTCGATTCGTTCGCTCATGGCTCAGGGTCCTGAAACGGGGAATCCGCTGCCGATTCTATGCGCCGAGCGCATGAATCTCACTGATCGGTGCTTATGTCGACCATAAGTCGGGTGAATACACGCGGAGCCGTATCACGCCGGGGGCGCCGCCCGACCGGCGATCGGGTCAGTCGTCCGTGCGCTGGAATGCGCGTTCCATGAAATTGACGTATCCGGGCCGACCGGAAGCATCGAATTTCAGGAAGTACAAAGCGATCTCCGCGCCCTGCTGCGGCAGGCGAGCGCTGAATTCGTCGCGCGAACTCGGGCGGATTTCGAAAGCCCGGGCGTTCGGGTCGCCGTAGTCGCCGCCCGGCAGAGCCAGCAGGCGCTCGCCGTCGCGCCAGATTCTGAGATCCAGCCCCGTGCGTCGGTACATCCCGCAGTACGCCTCCGGATCGATCCGCGCGCCGGGGTCCGCCGGGGGAACGGTCGGAAAGCGGTCCACGCCCGCCAGTGTCGACAGCAGTGGCTTCATCACGGCGTCGTACACACTGCGGTAGTCCGGACCGTTCACCAGCAGGCTGATCGCAAGCCGGTGTTCGGGCGCGATGCGCAGAAAAGCCGTCGAGCCGGCGACGCCCCCATCGTGGCCGAATACCTTTCGTGCGCCGGCCCGAAAGTGCATCCAGCCCAGCCCCCAGGCGTCGTAGCGGGTCGCTTTCGGAACCTCGACGGCCCGCTGCTGCATGGCGCTCGCGCCGGCCGGACTGATGATTTCTCGCTCGTCGCCGTTCAAGGCCGACAGGTGGGCGCCGGCGAACCGGACCAGTTCGCGTGCGGTCATTGCCAGGCGCGAGCCGGACGGGCTGTTGGAACGCGGCCACAGCGACTCGAGGTGCCAGCCGCCGTCATCCCCGCGGGTGTGTCCGAGCGCGAAGCGCCGCTGGACGAGGTCCTGCAGTCGCGTGGCGGCGCGGTCCAGGCCGAGCGGCTGCAGGATCCGCTCGGCCAGTACGTCGTCCCAGCAGGCGCTGCGCTGCTTCTCGACGATTCGCCCCAGCAGGATGTAGCCGACGTTGCAGTACGAGAAGAACTCGCCAGGGGCGTGGATCAGAGGCGTGCCGGCGCACTCTTCGACGAAGCGCACCAGGTAATCGTCATTGCAGCCGGTATCGATGAGGCGATCGCCGTCGATGCCGCTGGTGTGCGACAACAGCTGTCGCAGCGTAATCCGCGCCGCCGCCGAGTCGTCGCGCAGGCTCAGTTCGGGCAGCAGGCGGTCGAGGCTGTCATCGAGGCGCAGCGCCCCCTCGTCCACCAGCTGCATCGCCAGGGTCGCGGTGAACGCCTTGCTGATCGAGCCGACGAGGAATACGGTGTCGTCGTTCACGCCGATGTCGGCCGATGCGTTGGCCAGCCCCGTCGCTGTGCTCGTCACCGTCCCTTCCGACAGCACCGCGAGAGCCGCGCCGGGTACCGCGGCACCGGCGACGGCGTCGTCCAGCATCGAATCCAGGTCGATCGCATCGAGCA
>CAZOUC010000493.1:0-2318 GCA_964582825.1 uncultured Enterobacteriaceae bacterium
CGGCGGGGTCGGTGGCCGGTCCGCGTTTGATCAATCGCTTAAGCCTTCGTACGGGGGAAGATGGGTCCACGTACAGGATAGCTTCTTCCATTCCGTCCCACCAGGAGATAGGAGGATCGAGGACGTCGAGCATATCCAGGATTCGTGCCGTGATCTGCGAGGCCCCGGTGAATCGCGATTCGGCGTAGTTCCGTCGAATCCACAGATAGCGTGCTTCAGCACGGTCAAGCGTTTTACCTGCGGACGCGATCGCGCGATAGTAATGGCTCATCTGCGTGCGATCGCCCAGGAGATCAGAGGCCTCGTGCCCGACGTGAAGAAGTGACAGGCGAATGTCGTCGCCGACGACGGGTACGGCGCGTTCAACAAGATCGATCGCATCGAGCGGTGCAAGCATCTGAAGCGATCGTCGGGCAGCCGTCAGGAGCACCCAGTCGCGGATAGCCGGATCAACGGCTCCGGCGTCTGACAGATCGAGCAACTCGGCGGCAGCGTACGCGGCTCGCGGATCTCCGGTCCTGGCTCCTGCAACCAGCACCTGCACTGCTCTGTTGACCGACCTCCTGTCCTGCAAGGCGAGAGACCGCGCTGCGGCCTCGACGGAATCGTGAACGAAGCGAAGCAGCTGTCCGCCCCGGACTTCGCGCATGACTCCCGATTCAAGGAGCTCGGTGCGAACCGCATCCGCCTCGTACTTCGGGTCCCTACTGGTCCCGAGCAAGACGCCTGGCTCCGCGGGTGTTCCTGCAAGCGACGCGATCTTCGCGACGAGTCCAGCCGACCTCGACAGCTGTCGGATACGTTCGGCGGCGACGGCTCCGAGCACGTCGCCCGACACCGCTCCCGAGGCTGATCGACCGGTTCGCACAAGCGTCGCTATCGCCATGGGGTTTCCGAGCGATCCACGCCAGAGGCGATCGACTGCGTCGTCATCGAGGTGCGCATCTTCGGATCTGAGTGACCGGACGAAGCGGATCGCCTCTTCGCGGCTCAGCGCAGACAGTATTACCCGTCGCACATGAGCGGGCGCAACAGAACAAACAAGGACGTCGTCGGCCTCGATCGGTTGGCGCGTGATGACTACCACACCGATCCCGCTGTAGGCGCCCATCAGTGCGTGCACGACAGCACGACTGTACTCGTCCAGCCATTGATAGTCGTCGATGCAGATGATGGCGGGACGCCGGCCACCTCCTACCATTGACAGGAGGTAGGCAAGCGACCGTGCCGGGTCCGGTACCGGTACCGCATCTGCCGCGCCATCAGGGCGCACCGTCAGGACACGAGTCAATGCGGGGGCGATCGTCCGTACGAACGAAGAGAGTGGACCAAAATCCGGATGGTCGCTCAGAAGGGAGGCGATCTCTTCAGCCTCGGATTCGAGGAATCGGCTGATCGTGTCGTACGGGCGGCGTTCACCCAATCCGGCCTTCCCATAGAGCCAGGTTTCATCTGGACGAGCGCACGCGTCGACGACTGCTTCCCAGAGATAGGTCTTACCGGTGCCGGAGTCTCCGGAGATCTCCAGCACACCGGTGCCTCCGCTTCGCACATCCTGAAGCCACTCGCGCACCTCGCTGAACTCGCGCGCGCGAATCGTCATCGTGGACTCAGGATCCGAACCGGGGCTCGCCACCATCGCGACCACGTTCTGCAGATCGGCCTTCAATTCGCCCAGGTCCGCATAACGAACGGATGCATCCTTGCCGGTTGCCTTGGCGATCAGCCGATCGATCCGTCTACGAACGACGGCAGGAACACCCTGGTCCCCGATCGACAAGAGCGATCTCGAAAGAATCGCGTTTCGAAGTTCAGTCGGCCCAAGGTCGCGCCACGGGTGGTCGCCGGTCAGCAAATGGAAACCGATCATGCCCATCGAGTACACGGAGGCTCGCTCACCATGACTCGCAGCGACGACGCCCGTCGCCTCCGGCGGGGTAAGAAATGACTCGATGGACGGTAGGTGGGGTGTCGACTCGCAGAGACCGAGCCACAGCTTCAATCGGTCTGCCGTAGACGGCAGGTCTTGGGCGCGCCGGACGAGTGATTCCAGCGTACTACCGCCTACTGTGACCTGATTCGGATCGTGCGTGCTGCCGCTCAAAAGACGTGGTTCCTCAACCTCGGTCGTAGCGTAGCACTCGTCAGCGATCGAATCAAACGACGGTCCCGGCGATCCCCCCGCAGAGCCTCCTCGTTTGACCACGCATGTAGCCACAACTACCTTCGAAGAAGGGAGCGACCAATGAAGCAGTACGACGTCATCCTCATCGGCACCGGCCAGGCCTGCGGGGCATCCTTCGACCAGTTCGACTACG
>CAZOUC010000494.1:0-2311 GCA_964582825.1 uncultured Enterobacteriaceae bacterium
TCAAGCGGGCACGGAAACTCGCGGTGGACCGGGACACGACCGTCTCGGAGCTGGTTCGCGACCACCTGGCATCGCTCGTCGAGCGAGACGATTCGCGTCGGGAGTTTTTGGCGGACGAGCTCGACGCGCTGTTCGCGGCGAGCACCGCGTCGTCGGGTGGAACGCGGGTGAGCCGCGACTCGCTCCATGACCGATAGCCCGGTGTTTCTGGATGCGAACATCCTGGTCTACGCGAACGACACGGCCGACGAGCAGAAGCAGGTCGTTGCCCGCCGCTTGATCTCGGATGTGATCCGCGCCGGGACCGGTTCGCTGTCGACGCAGGTGCTCGCCGAATTCTGGGTTACGGTGACTCAGAAGATCGCCACACCGATGAGCCGAGCGCTCGCGCAGCACCAGCTGTCGCTCTTCTCGGCCTTCCGTATCGTCGCGGTGGACCACGGCATCGTCTTGTCGGCGGTGAAGCTGCAGACACTTCACCAGCTCTCCTATTGGGACGCGCAGATCCTGGCCACCGCACAGGCCGCTCACTGCACCGCGCTCTACAGCGAGGACTTCAGCAACGGTGCGCGGTTCGGACCGATCGAGGTCAGGAATCCGTTCCTGTAGAACGCCGAACCGAAAGCGTGCGCTCGGGTTCGAACAGTCCGCCCACGTCGAAGCCCTCCTCACGAAGCGCGAGGTGCTCCTCTGCGTACAGACGCCGGGCGAGTACGAGTTTCCCGGCTCGACTGTCGTCTTGTCTCCACCGTCCGACATCGGATCGCCGAGGAAGACGTGCATCGATCCCCGGTTGGGGGTGGATTCGAGTAGAGACTGAAGCGACGCACAGAGACCGGACTGAGCCGAACCGGGCATCATTGCGACTCCTCGACCGCGCATATCCACAACGCCATGAACAGCCGTCCGGAGTAGTTCGAGTCATAGGGAGCGTAGGGCGAGAAAGGTTGCTCAAGCGCGTCAAGCCGTCCCGGAAGGCGCTCCTCCAGGAATGCGCGCAGGAATCCGATCCGCTCGGGGCTCTCGCCTTTGAGGACTCCTCCCTTTCCCCACCAGAGGACGTCGTCCGGGTCCAGGAAGCACTCACCGTGTGTCGCGTAGCCGCCACGCGCGACGGAATTCCACACGCGTCGGGACATCTCGATGCCGGGAAGGTTCCCCCAGATCGGGCTGATGTTGCCTTCGTAGACGCACTCATCGATGATTACGGGCATCGTGTGCTCGCTTCGATCGCCTCCCGTCCGTTGGCCGCCGTTGCCACAACCTTCATGTCGGACGCTCGAGACTCGAGAATGAAGCCAAGGCCCTCGACGAATAGCCGCTGGTCATCAGCGATCACAATGCGGATCATCGACGATTCCGCCGGATCGTCGCCGGGGTTTGGTGCCCCTGGCCGGGGCCTATCGGCGCTGCTCACAATCGCTGCTTTGGAATACGCAGGGTGATGGAGAACCCGTCGATGACGTTCTCGTACAAGACAGTCCCACCGACCACTGCCGCTCGCTCTCGCATACCGCCGATGCCGATTCCCTCCTGTGGCGAAGCCGCCCCGCTGCCGTTATGCCAGACTTCGACCACCAGATGGTGCTCGGCCGAGAAGATCATTACGAGGATCTTGGTCGCGTGTCCATGCCGGAACGAATTGATACGCCCCTCCTGCACGAAATCATCGCGATGATCGCGTCGTCGGGCACGTCCGCGGGTACCCGATGCGTGGGGCCGACGATGTAGCCGCCCCCCGCGCCGAGGGTCTGCACGGTGTGCCTGACCAACTCGCGAACCTGATCCTGCGACATCACCGGGAGGTCGCGCTGAGTGCTCAGTGCACCCCAGAACGACAATGGGCTACCGTACCGCCGCTTGAGCTCTGCCGGATCGTACACCTCGGGCCAAAACGTCCACGTGTTCGAGGCGTTGGACTTCCTCGCCGAGCTCACCCGACGATCAGAAACTGGCTCTCGCCAATCGGATACTCGAGCAGGCCGAGGCGTCGAAGACGTCTGAGTTCGCGCCTACGACGAGACGCGCCCCTCTACTCGCGCGGCAAGCGACGTCTTCAGCGATCTGGACTCCAAACTGTCGAGATGACCGTCCGGTTCACCGAGGAAGCTGAGCACGAGATGCTCGATGCATCGCTCTGGTGCATGCGTGAGGGTGGAATATCGGCGGTTCAGTTCGACCTTGGGCCACCAAACCGGGAAGTTCGTCGGATGTGGCGAGGTAAGTGCCACCTTCAACCTGTTCAACGTGCAATCGCTCAGGATCGTCTCAGTCTCACGTCCGGTCTTTTCAGCGCTCCGAGCGAGCCCCG
>CAZOUC010000495.1:0-2298 GCA_964582825.1 uncultured Enterobacteriaceae bacterium
GTCGCTCACTGGTCGTCGCCTTGACGCTGACCCGGTCGATGCCGCAGCCGAGATCGGCGGCAATGTTGCTGCGCATCGCGACGATGTATGGCGCCAGCTTCGGCGTCTCGCACACCACCGTCGCATCGACGTTCACGGGCTGCAGGTTCCGTTCGCCGAGACGCTCGACGACGGTGCGCAGCAGTACGCGACTGTCGGCGCCGCGCCAGCGGGGGTCGGTATCCGGAAAGTGCTGGCCGATATCGCCGAGCGCCGCGGCACCAAGCAGGGCGTCGCACAGGGCGTGCAGCAGCACGTCACCATCCGAGTGCGCGGCGATACCCCGTTCGTGCGGAATCCGCACGCCGCCGAGCACCACCGCATCCCCCGGGGCGAAGGCGTGCACGTCGATTCCCTGTCCGATTCGCATCCGCGTCAGGCTCCCAGGTAAAACGCGGCCAGCGCCAGGTCTTCCGGCCGGGTCACCTTGATGTTGCGCTCCTCGCCGACAATTAGCCGAGGCCGGTAGCCGGCCGCTTCGATCGCCTGCGCCTCGTCGGTCACGCCACCACCGCCCGCGACCACCGCCTCGAGCGCCGTCCGCAGCAGACCGTAACGAAACTGCTGCGGCGTCTGCGCCCGCCACAGCCCGCGGCGGTCCACGGTGGCGTCGACGGCTTCGCCGTCGCCACTGGACTTCAGGGTGTCGACCACGGGAATGGCCAGCAGACCACCGACCCCGTCGTCGGCCAGGGCGCCGCGCAGGCGCGCCAGCGTCGCGGCCGACAGGCAGGGGCGCGCGACGTCGTGGACCAGGACCCAGTCGTCCATGCCGGCGCGCGCGTCCAGCGCCCGCAGCGCGGCCAGTACCGAATGGTGTCGCTCGGTGCCGCCCTCGACCGTCTCGACCCGCGCATCGGCCGCCAGCGGCAGGACGCCGAAATGGCGGTCTTCGGCCGCCAGCGCGATCACGGCGGCAGCCAGGTCGGGCAGCTCGAGGAACGGCGCGACGGCGTGCTCGAGCAGCGTGCGGCCGGCGACTTCGAGATACTGCTTGGGACGCTCCGCACCGAAGCGCTGACCGCGTCCGGCGGCGGGAAAAACAGCCCAGCACCGCGTCGCCGGCGGCACTAGTCGCCTTCGATCAGCAGGTAGAAGGCCTCTCCCTCGCGGATCATGCCCAACTCCTCGCGGGCGATCTCCTCGACGGTGTCCAGTCCGTCCTTGAGGTCGGACACCTCGACCTCCAGCACCCGATTACGCGTACCGAGTTCGCGATTGGCCGCCTGCTGGGCGACGATGGCACGCTCCAGGCCGGCGAGCTCGGCCAGCCCGCCCTGCCCGGCCCACAAGCGGTACTGCAGCAGCAGCAGCAGGGCTCCGAGGATGACGGCGACGGCTTTCCACATCATGCGCCTATTGTAGTCAGGCGCGCGGGAACTCGGCGCGACCGCGGTACGGGGCGCGACCTTCGAGCTCGGCCTCGATCTGCAGCAGACGATTGTATTTCGCGACCCGGTCGGAGCGGCACAGGGAACCGGTCTTGATCTGTCCCGCGGCCGTCGCCACGGCCAGGTCGGCGATCGTGGTGTCCTCGGTTTCGCCAGAGCGGTGGGAAATGACCGCGCTGTAACCGGCGTCGCGCGCCATCGCGACGGCGTCGAGGGTCTCGCTGAGACTGCCGATCTGGTTGAACTTGATCAGGATCGAATTGGCGATCCCGCGCTCGATGCCGTCGCGTAGAATGCCGGTGTTGGTGACGAAGAGATCGTCGCCGACCAGCTGGATCCGATCACCGCAGCGCTCGGTGAGCACCGCCCAGCCGTCCCAGTCGGCCTCGTCCATACCGTCCTCGATCGACAGGATCGGATAGCGCTGCCCCAGCTCGGCCAGGTAGGCGGCGAAGCCTGCCGCATCGTAGTCACGGCCTTCTCCGGCCAGCCGGTAGCGGCCGTCACGATAGAACTCGGATGCTGCGCAGTCGAGGGCCAGGGTGACGTCCTGCCCAGCCCGGTAGCCGGCCTTGTCGATCGCTTCGAGGATCGCGCCGATCGCCTCCTCGTTGCTGGGCAGGTCCGGCGCGAAGCCGCCCTCGTCGCCAACCGCCGTGTTCAGGCCGCGGCCCTGCAATACCTTGCGCAGCGCGTGGAACACTTCCGCGCCGCAGCGCAGCGCCTCGGCGAAAGACTCGGCACCGACCGGCTGGATCATGAACTCCTGGATGTCGACGTTGTTGTCGGCGTGCTCGCCGCCATTGATGATGTTCATCATCGGCACCGGCATGGTGTAACGCTCCGGCGTGCCGTTGAGCTCGGCCAG
>CAZOUC010000496.1:0-2297 GCA_964582825.1 uncultured Enterobacteriaceae bacterium
CCCCACCCTCACGGCCGCTGCGGTGCCCCTGGCCTACGCGCTGGAGATCGCCGCGGACTACTCCTTTACCCTGGTACGCATTATGGAACGCTTGCTGACGCGGCTGTTCCAGCGCATGTACAGCGGAATCCGCCTGTACCGGCTCGACCAGCTGCAGCGCGTGGCCGGCGAGTGCAGCGTGGTGCTGGTGCCGAGCCACCGCAGCCACCTGGACTACCTGCTGCTGTCTTACGTGATGTATGTCAACGGCCTCGCCCCGCCCCACGTCGCCTCGGGGATCAATCTGAACATGCCGCTGATCGGACCGATTCTGCGCCGCGGCGGCGCCTTTTTCCTGCGCCGGAGCTTCAAGGGGAACCGTCTGTACTCCGCGGTGTTCCACGAGTATCTCGGCACCATGATGCGGCGCGGCTTCCCGATCGAGTTCTTCGTCGAGGGCGGACGAAGCCGCACCGGGCGGATGCTCGAACCGCGTTTCGGCATGCTGGCAATGACCGTCACCAGCCTGCTGCAGGATCAGCGACGCCCGGTCGCCCTGGTTCCGGTCTACTTCGGGTACGAAAAGCTGCTCGAGAGCAGCAGCTACCTCAGTGAACTGCTCGGCCGGGAGAAGCGCCGCGAGACGCTCGGAGGCCTGCTGCGGTCGCTGCGGCGGCTGCGCGAGAACTACGGCGAGGTGCACGTCAGTTTCGGCGAGCCGATCCGGCTCGGCGCGGTCCTGGACGAGGTGAGTCCGCGCTGGCGCAGCGAGGGCCTGGACGACGTGACGCTGCAGCAGGCCGTGACCAGCCTGGGCTACACCGTCGTCGAAAGGATCAACGATGCCGCGGTCGTCAACCCGATCAACCTGCTGGCCCTGTGCCTGCTGGCAACGCGCAAGCGCGTCATGGATGAGCGCAGCCTGGAGCAGCAGATCGCCTTCTACGTCGCCCTGCTCGAGGCGTCTCCATACAGCGGCCTGACCCGGGTCGCCGAGCGCGATCCCCGGCGCATCGTCGCCCAGGGTCTGGCGCTCGGCTTCATCGCCCGACATCCCCACCCGATGGGCGACCTGATCTATGCCGACGACCTCAGTGCCGTGCAGCTCACCTACTTCCGCAACAATGTGCTGCACCTGATGGCCCTGCCGTCCCTGGCCGCCAGTCTGTTTGCCCAGCGCCGCGCCTTCCGCCGTGACCAGGTCACCGAGCTGGTCCAGTTGCTGTACCCCGGTCTGCGCCGCGAGCTATTCCTGCGCTGGCACGACGACGCGGTGGACGAGCCCGTGCAGCACATTCTCGACTCCCTGCTCGCGCACGGCCTGCTGGTCAGCGACACCGAGACCGGTCGGCTGCGCGCCGCCGACGGCGGCACCCAGGAGTTCCTGCGCCTGGTCACCCTGGCGCAGGCGATCGCGCCACACCTGCAGCGCTACTACCTGACGATACGGCTGCTCGTGACCCGCGGGCCGGGTGTTCTCGACGTCGACGCCCTCGAGGAACAGAGCCAGCAACTCGCCGAACGCCTGTCCTGGCTGCAGGAGTTCAATGCGCCCGACTTCTTCGACCGCAAGGCCATTCGTGCCAGCATCCGCCAGCTGCTGGACAGCGGCGTGCTGCAGCTCGATGAGGCCGGGCGGGTGGGATTCGACGAGCGCCTGCGGCGTGCCGACGACCAGGCACGCTACGTGCTCGCCGACGACGTGCGTCTGGGCATCATCCAGCTCACCGCACCGTCGTCCTGAGGACACCCCGCGACACGGCACGGCGGGCAATGCTAAGCTTGCGCGCTGCTCGTCAAGGCGCAATGCAGTACCCGATGACACGACTGATCCGGACCCTGTCCGCCGCGATCGCACTGTACGGCACGGCGGCCTGGGGTCAGCCCGACGACAGTCTGATCGCATTCGAAAACTGCGAACTGACGCTGCCCGGGACGACCTGGACCGCCCCGGCCCGCTGCGGCAGCCATCGCGTCGCGGAGAACCCGGCCGACCTTGCCGGGCGACAGATCGATTTGCACGTCGCCGTGGTCCCCGCGGCGCGACGCGACGCCCGACCCGATCCACTGTTCCTGTTCGCCGGCGGCCCCGGGCAGGCCGCGAGCGAAGCCTACGTCATGTTGCGCTGGGTGCTCGACGACATCCGTGAGCAGCGCGACATCGTGCTGATCGACCAGCGCGGCACCGGCCGCTCGCACCCCCTGGATTGCGAAATCGACGAAACGGAGTCGCTCGATACGAGCGTCGACACCGAGCGTATCCGCGAGATGGTCGGCGAATGCCTGGCCACGCTCGACGCCGACCCGCGCTTCTACAC
>CAZOUC010000497.1:0-2295 GCA_964582825.1 uncultured Enterobacteriaceae bacterium
GGGCTCGAGATCCGCGAGCTGCTCGAGCGCCGCGCCGAGCGCCGTGGCCCGCGGGCTGCGAAAGGCCTCCAGCAGGTTCTCGCGCAAACCGGCACGGCGCCCGCGCAGGTCCGCGGCGAGGGCCTCGACGGCGAGCGCGTCCTGCCACTGTGTCGCCGCCACGTAGTCCGGCAGGCGCTCGAGGAGGACGTCGTAGTCGCGCAGCACGCCGGTGCACCCGGCGAGCCAGGCGGCTTCCGCACGCAGCGTGGCCACGTCGGCGACCGGCAGTGCGCCGCCGACCGCCGCGAGCAGGGAGCGCTGGCGCCGCAGGGCGACGCGAAAGTCGTGCAGGGCCTCGATGTCGCCGTCGGCCTCGATGGCCGGCACGGTGGCCTTCATCGTCGCCGACGCCGTTGCGAAACAGGCGAGCACGGCAGCGCGTTCGCGCCGCAGCTTCGGTGCGAGCATGTGATTCCGTTTCCCCCTTCGCTACCTCAGTCGGGGTCTGCGCCGCGCTTGGGGTAGTCGAAGTCGTATCGGGCGGCGTCCTGGTCGCCGATGGCCCGCCAGTCGTCGCCTTCGTATTCGAGCCACAGCATACCGCAGGTCGGCACGTTGTCGAGCCGCAGCGGCGCCAGCATGTTGCACACGGCGGTGATCTCGGGGTTGTGACCGACCATCAGGACCCGGTCGGCGTCGGCCGGCAGGGCGTGGATGCAGCGCAGCCAGTCGCGCGGCTCGCAGGCGTAGAGCTCGGCCATCGGCTCGATGCGGGCCACCGGGTAGTCCAGCGCCCGAGCCAGGAGTTCCGCCGTGTCGAGGGCCCGGCGCGCGGTGCTGGCCACGACGAGCTGGGGCGCGAAACCACGCCGGGCCAGGCGCGCGCCCATGTCCGGCGCGTTGCGCAGGCCGCGGGCGTTGAGCGGGCGCTCGTGGTCGTCGAGTGCCGCGTCGCGCCAGCTGGACTTGGCGTGTCGAACCAGGATCAGCTGTTTCATGGACGGGCTCCCGGCGCCCCGGATCGATGCGAACGATCATAGCGCGAACCGGTCGAAGCCGGGGTTCCCAGCGCCCGCCGGGCCATTCGCGGCATTATTGCGGATGCCCCGTGACAGGGAGATCGTGCTATGTTTTTCAATTACTTACGTCACCCAGCGGGTGTCCCGGGCGCATGACCCAACCCCCACGCAATTTGCTGGAAGAGCTGTTCAGCGCGCACGGCAAATCCCTGCAACGGTTCCTGAGCCGCAAGCTCGGCAACTCGGACGAGGCCGAGGAGGTGGCTCAGGAGGCCCTGCTGCGGATTCACCGCTTGACCTCGGAACAGCCCGACGGGCTCGACAACGCCCGCGCCTTCCTGTTCCAGGTCGCGTCGAACATGGCCGTGGACCAGCTGCGTCGCCGCAACCTGCACCAGCGCTACGCCCAGGAGGAAGGCAGCCGCAACCTCGACCCCGCGACGCTCGAGGACGAGGGCAGCAGCCAGTCTCCCGAGGAGATCGTCGCCGCGCGGGAGCAGCTCGCCGCCATCTACCGCGCCATTGAGACCATGCCGTCGAACTGGCGGGAAGCGTTCCTGCTGCACCGCGTGCGCGGCCTGTCCTACCAGGCGATCGCCCAGGAGATGGGCGTGTCGGTCAGCAGCGTCGAAAAGTACATTCTCGAGGCCCTGAAACATTGCCGCAAAGATCTTGTCGGATGATGCGCAGCAGTCGGTCGGACGCCCGCCCGCCGCGTTTCGTCGCTCGAGCGCCGCTTTCCGTCGCCGAACGTGAGCCGGTTCACAGGATTACCTTGAGGGATAGGCGCCGCCGTTCGTCTCTGCTGTAAAACCGGCAGAAAAATCCACAGCGCCAGGATCACCATCGATGACCCGTTTCGTCGACGCACAGTACAGCGATGTCGACCAGGCCGCCGCCTGGATCGCACGCCTGCGTGCGCCCGACGTCGGCGCAAGCGATTACGAAGCCTTTGCCCTGTGGCTGGCCGGCTCCATTGAGCGACGCCAGGCGTTCGACGCCATGGCCGACCTGTGGACCGACCTGACCGTGCTGAGCGCTTTGCCCGTGACGCTGCCAGAGAGGCCGAGGCCGCGGCAGCGCTGGCTGCCGGCCCTGCCGCGCTGGACCTGGGGGGCGATCGGCGCCGCCTGCGCCGGCCTGCTGGTGGCCGTGTTGCTGCTGGTGCCGGGCGAAGAGCCCGGACCGCAGCGGATGAGCAGCGCGGTCGGCGCGCACGAGGCCCTGACCCTGGCCGACGGCAGCCGCGTGGAGCTCAATACCGCCAGCAGCCTCACGGTGCGCTTCGACGATA
>CAZOUC010000498.1:0-2287 GCA_964582825.1 uncultured Enterobacteriaceae bacterium
GGGCCCGCTGCTGCCGCCACGCAGCACGACGTGCCCGTAGGCGTTGCCGCGGGTATGGATCACGGCGACCTCGCCGCGGCTGTTGATGCCCAGGAAGCGGTGCGGACTGGACACCGATTTCAGGGCGTTGATCGCGACGGTCAGGCTGCCGTCGGTGCCATTCTTGAAGCCGACCGCGGACGACAGGCCGCTGGCCATTTCCCGGTGCGTCTGCGACTCGGCGGTGCGTGCGCCGATCGCCGACCAGGAGATCAGGTCCTGCAGGTACTGCGGTGAAATCGGGTCCAGTGCTTCCGTCGCCGTCGGCAGACCGAGCCCGGTGATGTCCTGCAACAAGCGTCGGGCGATGTGCAGTCCTTCCTGGATGCGGAAGGAGTCGTCCATGTACGGGTCGTTCACCAGGCCCTTCCAGCCGGTCGTGGTCCGGGGTTTCTCGAAATAGACCCGCATCACCAGCAGCAGCGTGTCCTGCACGCGGTCGGCCAGTTCACGCAGGCGCGCCGCGTACTCCATGGCGGCCTCCGGATCGTGGATCGAGCAGGGACCGACCACCAGGAACAGGCGGTGGTCGCGCCGGTCGAGAATGTCCCGCACGGCCCGCCGGGACGCCATCACGACTTCCCGTGAGCGCTCGCTCAGGGGCATCTCGGCCTTGAGTGCATCGGGCGTGATGAGATTGTCGAAGGTCTCGATGTTGAGATCTTCGAGCAGGCGGTCGGTCATGCGCGTCTGCCTCGTAGCTGCACGGCGAAAGCCGTATATTCTAGCCTGTCCGAACGCCCGAGATGACACCCGCCCCGCGTGCTGATCCAGTACCACAGCAACGACCTCGACCTGCTGCGTGAGCGGCTCTGCAGCCTGCTGCGCGCGGCGCCGCTGCCGCCCCTGGTCGCTGAATACATCCTGGTTCCCAACGTCGGGCTGGCCAAGTGGCTGCGCCAGGGCATCGCCTTCGAGCTCGGAGTCGCGGCCGATCTCAGACTGCCGCTGCCGTCCCAGTTCTTTGCGGACCTGGTGACCGAGGTCTGCGGTCTCGAGCCGGAACCGGCGCGCGAGACCCTGCACTGGCGGCTGGCGGCGCAGCTGGCGGCACTGCCGGCAGGCGCCGCGTTCGCACCCTTGCGGGACTATCTCGATCGCCAGCCCGGCCAGGACGCGCGCCTCGCACTGGCCGAGCAGCTGCTCGACGTGTTCGAGCGCTACCTGAGCCTGCGCCCGGAGTGGCTCGCGGCCTGGGAACAGGATCAGGGCGTGGAATCGCAACTCGGGGCAACGGGCCGCTGGCAGGCGGCGCTGTGGCGCGGTCTCGTTCGCCGACCTGAACTCGTGCCGCGCCGTGCTCTGGACTACTTCGAGGCCCTGCAGCGCCTGCGCGAGGGAATCGTCCCCGCGATGCTGTCCGAGCGACTGTGCTGTTTCGCCCCCGGTGGGCTGGCGCCGCTGCAGCTGCAACTGCTCGACGCGCTGGCGCGACATCGTGACGTGCACCTGTTTCACCTCAACCCCTGCCAGGAGTACTGGAGCGACCTGGTAACGCCGCGCACCCAGGCGCGCTGGCGGGTGGAGGAACCGGATCGGGCCGCGCTCAGTGACGTCGGCCATCCGCTCCTCGCATCCTGGGGCACACCGGGACGGGAACGGCTGGCATTGCTGCTGGAAATCGATGCGCCTGCACCGCTCGAGGACTATCGGGTGCCGGACAAGGACAGCACGCTCGCCAGGCTGCAGGCCGGCATCCTGTGTCTCGAGGACCACCCCCTGCCGTCGACAGCGGACGGGTCGCTGCTGCTGAGCTCGGCGCCGAGCGCCCTGCGCGAGGTCGAAGCCCTGCACGATCACCTGCGCCACGCCTTCGAGACCCGGCCGCAGCTGCGACCGGACCAGGTGCTGGTGCTGGTTCCGGACATCGACGGCTACGCGCCGCTGGTGAAGGCGGTATTCGACGAACTGCGTGGCGACCCGCGCCACATTCCCTGCGCGATCGCCGACCGCTCGTTGATGCTCGAACAGCCGGTACTGCAGGCGGTGCTCGACGTGCTGGACCTGCCGCGCCGGCGTTTCGCGGTCTCGGCGGTGCTGAACCTGCTCGGCGTCGAGGCCATTCGCCGACGCATGGGCCTGCAGGGTGAGGACGTGGCCCGGCTGCGCAGCTGGCTGGACGAGGCCGCGGTTCGCTGGGGGCTCGCGAACAGCGGTGGAGAGCCGTCGGCGACCGGGCAATTCGGCTGGGACCAGGGGCTCGAACGCCTGCTGCTGGGACTGGCGATGGACGATACCGCACCCTTCG
>CAZOUC010000499.1:0-2282 GCA_964582825.1 uncultured Enterobacteriaceae bacterium
AGGTTCACCGCGTACGGCGCGGAAGGCCGCCCGGGGTTGGCCTCGTCGTGCGCGGCCAGTTCGGCCTTGATGCGCTCGAGCCACTGCTCCAGGACCTCGATCGGACGGGCGTTCAGTGACGGGAAGGAACCGACGATGCCGGCCCGGCACTGGGCAATGACCAGATCGGGGTTCGAGACGATGAACAGGGGGGCGCCGACGACGGGGATCGACAGTCGGTCGCGCAGCACTTCGGGTAAGGCCATGGGGGCTCCTGGGCGGTGGACGGAACGCCGCGTATTGTAGGTCAAACCGGCCGCCAGGACAGTGTGGCCTGCCGGTCCCACATCGCGTAGCATGCCGCCATGCCCGCCCACGCCCGACTGCTGTTCGTCCTGGCCTGCCTGAGCGCCCTTGGTGCCGTGCTGATCGGCGCATTCGGCGCCCACGCCCTGCGCGGCCGCCTCGGTGCCGACCTTCTCGCCGTGTACGAAACCGGCGTCCAGTATCATTTCTGGCACGCCCTGGGAATGCTCTTGCTGGCGCTGGCGGCGGCGCAGTGGCCGGCGGCACGCGGCCTGGTGTGGGCCGGCCTGCTGATGTTCGCCGGGATCCTGCTGTTCTCCGGCAGCCTGTACCTGCTCGCCATGAGCGGACAGCGCTGGCTCGGCGCCATCACGCCCCTGGGCGGTCTCGCCTTCGTCATTGCCTGGGGTATCGCCGCCTGGACCGTGTGGCGAACCGCATAGGAAGGCGCTGGTCACGTGCCGGTGCAGCAAGCACAGTCAAACAAGGAAACACGATCGATGAGCAAGGCTTTCACCCCGCTGGTCTTTCCGCGCAGCGAGAGGAAGATGACCAACCGCATCATGCTCTCGCCGATGACCAACACGCAGAGCCACGAGGACGGGCGTCTGTCCGAAGAGGAACAGGTCTGGCTGTGCCGCCGTGCCGAAGGCGGGTTCGGCCTGGTGATGACCTGCGCGTCGCACGTGCAGCCGGTCGGCAAGGGCTTTCGCGGCCAGCTCGGCTGCTGGAGCGACGACCACGTCGAAGGCCTCACCGGACTGGCGTCCGCGCTGCGTGAGCGCGGTGCGCTGTCGGCCCTGCAGATCCAGCACTCCGGCTGCCGGGCGCCGGCGAAGCTGATCGGGACCACGCCGGTGTCGCCGTCCGGTGACGAGGAAACCGGGGCGCGGGCGCTCAGCGGCGAGGAAGTCGAGCAGCTGATCGAGGACTTTGTCGCCGCCGCCGAGCGCGCCGACCGGGCCGGCTTCGATGCCGTCGAGCTGCACGGTGCGCACGGTTACCTGCTGTGCCAGTTCCTGTCCACGGATTACAACCGCCGCGAGGACGAGTGGGGCGGCGACCTGGCCGGTCGGTCGCGGATCTTCTTCGAGATCGTCCGGCGTATCCGCGAGCGGTGCCGGGACGACCTGCTGATCGGTGTGCGCCTGTCTCCCGAGCGCTTCGGCATGCGCCTCGGAGAAGTGCTCGAACTCTCGCAGCAGCTGATCGACGGCGGACAGGTCGATTTTCTCGACCTGTCCCTGTGGGACTGCTTCAAGGAACCGGAAGAGGACGAGTTCAAGGGGCGGAGCCTGATGGACTGGTGCAACGACCTCGAACGGCGTGACGTGCGCGTGGGCTATGCGGGCCGGATACGCAAACCCGCCGATGTCGACCGGGTGCTCGACGCGGGCGCCGATTTCCTGCTCATCGGCCGGTCCGCGATCCTGCACCACGATTACCCGCAGAAGATGCAGCAGGATCCGGACTTCCAGCCGGTGAAGCCGCCGGTCAGCGCCGAGTACCTGCGCGGCGAGGGCCTGGGGGACGCGTTTATCGACTATCTGCGCAAGTGGCAGGGTTTCGTTGCCGACTGACGGCTGGCGCGGGCTGCGGCTGGTCTTCGGCGCCAGCGGCTACATCGGCAGCCAGCTGGTGCCGCGCCTGCGCGATGCCGGCCTGCCGGTACGTGCCACCGCGCGTGACCTCGAAGTGCTGGAGGCCCGCCACTGGCCGGAGGTCGAGCTGACGCAGGCCGACGCCCTGCGTCCGGATACCCTGGTCGACGCTCTGGCGGGTGTCGAGGTGGCCTACTACCTGGTGCACTCGATGGCCGCCGGTCGTGATTTCGGCCGCATCGACCTGGAGGCGGCGCGCAATTTCACCATCGCGGCCCAGCACGCCGCCGTTCGTCGGATCGTCTACCTCGGCGGGCTGGTACCGGACGACGCGCAATCGGAGCACATCGTCTCGCGGCGCGATACCGGTGAAGTGCTGCGCAAGGGCACCGTGCC